>CAZFUX010000105.1:0-8339 GCA_964522085.1 uncultured Aequorivita sp. | reverse complement strand
TTTGAGAAAATACTCTTAGATAATTTTCAAATTATTAAACCCGATTTTTTGGGTTTCTATGTGTAGTGAGTATATCTAATTAAGAAATGAAGTCAATTAATTTTAATTATCTTTAAAAATTATAAAATACTCTACCATGAAAAATTCTCTTCTAGCAATTATTATACTTTTATCAAGCTTTGTTTTTGGGCAAGAAGAATCTGTAAATGCTCCCAAAATTGGGATAAACATTGCAATGGGTGAAACCGTTGTTGTAAAAGGTGTTTCCATAAAATTTATAGAAGTAGTAGAAGATTCTCGTTGCCCTACTGACGTAACTTGTATTTGGGCGGGTCGCGCAAAAGTGAAAGTTACAGTAACTTCAAAAGGAAAAATGGAGGAAAAAATCTTAACTTTTGGGGAGGTAAAAGCAAATGAAGAAAAAATTACAAACCTTTATAATTCTAAGGATTTTGCAATTAATGGGCTTACGTTGAATCCTTATCCAACTTCAGAAAGTACTGGAAAAGATGCTGGATATAGTTTATTGATTTGTGAGGAGAAGAATAGGTAGTTAATTACACCCACAATCTTTCTTACCACATTTGGTTTTACCGCCATCTAATGTGCCACTAGAGTTTTGGCGCGCTTCAAAAATAGGGTTCCACACAAATTTTTTCAGCAAAAAGCCTGCTGCTAAAGAAAACGTTATTAAAACTAAGATTGTTTGCATAGTGCAAAGATACTCAAATACCTGTAATTGCCAAATAAGGGTGGCTTAGAGGTTTTCTTCTGTTAAGAGAATAGAGTTACGATTTAACTAAAACTACATTTACTACAATCTGAGTGATCTCCAACTTTGTTTTTAGAATTCTTACTTGTTTTAAATGGATTCCAAACGAATTTCATTAGTAAGAACCCTACTGCAAGTATAAATGTTATAAAGACTAATATTGTTTGCATAATAGAAAGATATTATTACTTCAAAAATTGATAAGCTGCTAGTGACACAACATAGGCAATTACAGTCATTACAACCAATTGCCACATAGGCCATTTCCAACTGTTAGTTTCTCTTTTCACAATGGCGAGCGTACTCATACATTGCATTGCAAAAGCATAAAATAGTAATAGCGAAACGCCACTCGCAAAATTGAAAAGTGGACCTCCCAACACAGGATTTATTTCTACCGCCATTCTGTTTTTGATAGTTTGTTCATCTTCGCTTCCTACGCTATATATGGTGGCTAAAGTTCCTACAAATACTTCTCGAGCTGCAAAAGAACTTACAAGAGCAATCCCAATTTTCCAATCGTAACCTAAAGGTCTAACTGCGGGTTCTATAAAATGACCTACGTGGCCAATGTATGAATTTTCGAGCTTGTAAGAATCTATATGCATTTCAAGGTCTTCTTCTGAAAGATTTTGAGAAGTATATTCAGTTTTAATAATTTCTTCAGCATTATTGAAATCGCCTGGTCCATACGAAGCTAAAACCCATAGAATTATAGAAATAGCAAGAATAATTTTACCAGCTCCAAAAACGAAAGCTTTTGTTTTTTCAATAACTGTAATTAAAACGTTTTTTGGAAGTGGAAGTTTATAGTTTGGCATTTCAACTACAAAGAAACTTTTACTTCGTATTTTCAATATTTTATCTAATAAATAAGCCGAAAAAATTGCAGCCCCAAAGCCTAAAATGTACATAAACATTAGCGTTAGTCCTTGCAAACTGAAAATTCCTAAAACTCTGGTATCTGGAATTACCAAAGCAATAATTATAAGATACACAGGTAATCGTGCTGCACAAGTAGTAAAAGGAGTAACTAAAATGGTTATAAGTCTTTCTTTCCAATTTTCAATATTACGGGTGGCCATAATGGCGGGAATGGCACAGGCAGTTCCAGCAACAAGCGGTACAACACTTTTACCACTCAGCCCAAAGCGACGCATTATTTTATCCATCAAAAATACTACGCGGCTCATATAGCCCGTTTCTTCAAGAATTGAAATAAATAGAAATAGAAAGGCAATTTGTGGAATAAAAATTACGATTCCACCCAACCCAGGAATAATTCCTTTGGCTATTAAACTTGTAAAATCGCCTGCAGGTAGTGCGTTTTTAGCCCATTCACTTAAAGAAGCAAAGGAACTATCTATAAAATCCATTGGGTATGCGCTCCAATCAAAAATGGCTTGAAAAATAAGTAATAGAATTCCGAAGAAAATTACATAACCCCAAACTTTATGGGTTAAAACTCTGTCTAAACGGCTTCTTAAATCCTTTGCATTTGCAGTATCTATATGAAGTGTTTCTTTTAAAGTTTCATTTATAAATTGATAACGTATTACAGTTTCCTTCTGTTGCAAGCGTTTAAGGTTACTTGCAGATTCTGTTTTAAATGAAGCTACGCCTTTAAGTTCATTACGGTCTAATTTTCCAAAGTTTACATCTTGTGTAATTACGAGCCAAAGTTTATAAAGATCCTGATTTGGAAAAGCCTTACGAAGTCTATCAAAATATTCAGATGAAATACTAGAGGAATTCAGGCAAGGTTTTGTTGAAAGTTGGTTGTAGTTTTCAATCAATTCTTTTAAATAATCAAAACCTTTGTTTTTACGTGAGCTGATTAGGGCAATTTTGGTTCTCAGTTTCTCTTCAAGCAAGGAAATCTCAAGGGTTATTGCTTTCCGTTTCATCCTGTCGCTCATGTTTATGGCAAGGATCGCAGGAATTCCTAAATCTTTAATTTGTGTAAAAAGTAATAGATTTCGTTTCAAGTTTTCAACATCTGCAACTACTACTGCAACATCTGGAAAATCTTTATCGTTTTTATTCAGTAGTAATTCAATAACCACATTTTCGTCAAGCGAAGAAGCGTTTAAGCTATAGGTTCCAGGTAAATCGAGAATATGTACTTTGCAAGCACGACCAAATTTGCAAGTACCTTGTTTTTTTTCAACAGTAATACCAGGATAATTACCCACTTTTTGGTTTAGTCCCGTAAGTCTATTAAATACAGAGGTTTTTCCAGTATTTGGATTTCCAATAAGGGCGACGTTTATGTGTTTTGTCATACTTCGACTTAGTTTATTCTGAGTCTGCCGAAAGGCTCAGAAACTGACGGTTTTATTAAAAACTAGATTAATTCAATCTCAATATTACAAGCGGTTTCTAGACGTATTGCTAAATGGCTACCGTTTATATTTAAATAAAGCGGATCCCTAAAAGGTGCTATTTGAACCAAAGAAACCTCATTGCCCGGCAGGCAACCCATTTCTAAAAGTTTTAAAGGAACTACATCTACAGAAAATTCTTTTATAATGCCGCGCTGCCCTTTTTTTAATGAAGCGATTGTAATCATCTTTTTATTTAGATTGATTTTAAACAAGGCAAAAGTAAGGGAATTAATTTAGAATGAAGAATGCAGTATTCAGAATTATTTAATTCAGAGTAAAAAGGATTAATCTTCGCTCTCCAAAATCTTAATATCCGCTAATAATTTTTCAATAGCCTCAGGATTGGTGCCGTCGTAAAAACCGCGGATACGTTTCTTTTTATCTACTAGCACGAAATTTTCGGTATGAACCAAATCATTATTTGAATAAGGAACATCCTTGGCAGCGAGATATGATTTTCTGGCAAGATCGTAAATTTCTTTTTTATCGCCTGTTACTAAATTCCATTTTGCATCGTTTATGCCTTTTTTTAATGCGTATTTTTTTAGTTGCGCAACGGTATCTATTTCAGGAGTTACGGTATGCGAAAGCAGTAAGACATTATTATCGTTTTTCAGTTTTTCCTGAATTTGCAACATATGATTCGTCATAATAGGGCAAATGGTTTGACAAGTTGTGAAGAAAAAATCTGCCACGTAAATTTTACCTTTATAATCTTCTTGTGTTACGGTTTTTCCGTTTTGATTTACTAAGCTAAAATCTGCAATGGTGTGATATTTTTTTACATACTGAAGTGTAGTGTCCACAAGTTCTGTTGAAACATCTGCGGGTTGATAAACTTTTAATACCTGTACAGGTTTCATTATTTGGTAAATAATGGAAATAATGATTACGGAAAGAATAAAAAGAAAAATGGCGAAAAATTTATATTTCGCAAAAAAAGTAAGCATCGTGTTAAATTTTAGTCTGGAAGCACATATTTAGCTACAAAAGTAAGTTCTAAATCCAACAAAATGAATACTTTTAACATCCTAAATTTCACGTGGAAATGAATTTTTCTTCTTTTCAGTTTAAAAATCACACGGTGAATTTCAAAAAAACATAATTAAAACTTATACAATGAAAGCATTAGTACTCCCCTTTTTACTTTTCAGCACCCTTATTTCTTTTTCTCAAAATTTTGAATTAGACAACATTAGCGAAGCCGAAGCAAAAGCAGCAACGGGTCTTTTTACCACAACAAGAAATATGAATACTGGTAATTATGATTTAAAATATGCAAGGTTAGAGGTAAATATAGACCCTACCCAAGCCTTTATAAGTGGAACGATAACTTCACATTTTGAGGCAAAAGAAAATATGAATAACATAACTTTTGAGCTTGTAGATAACATGACGGTTAGTGGAGTAACGCAGCGTGGCTCAGCACTTTCCTTTACACAAAATAGTGATGATGAAGTTGTTATAACCCTACCACAAATGCAAAATCAAGGCGTGTTAGATTCTTTGTCTATTAGTTATTCAGGAAACCCAATTAGTTCAGGTTTTGGTTCTTATGAAATAGGCACACACGAAGGCGACCCCGTAATGTGGACGCTTTCGGAGCCTTTCGGGGCAAAAGCTTGGTGGCCTTGCAAACAAGATCTTATCGATAAAATTGAATTGTTGGATGTATATATAACTACACCGCGTTTTAATCCATCAAATGAAGAGTATGTGGCGGTTTCTAATGGTTTGAAAATGAGTCAGACTGTTAACGGCACTAATAAAACAACACATTATAAACACCAGTATCCTATTCCTGCATATTTGGTTGCCATTGCCGTTACAAACTACACAGTTTATTCAAATACTGTGGACAATAATGGGAATCCTTTTGAAATTGTAAACTACATATATCCCGAAGATCTTTCATACGCACAAGCCCGTACACCTGTTACAGTAGATATTATGAATTTGTACGCAGATCTTTTTGAACCTTATCCATATGCAGATGAAAAATACGGTCACGCCCAATTTGGTTGGGGTGGCGGTATGGAACATACTACGGTATCTTTTATGGGCGGTCTTAGTCGTGGACTTATTGCACACGAACTTGGCCACCAATGGTTTGGTGATAAAGTAACTTGCGGAAGCTGGCAAGACATATGGCTTAATGAAGGCTTTGCAACGTATTTAGCAGGAATGGTAATTGAAAATTTAGATGGAGAGGCAGATTTTAGAAACTGGAAACAGGGTCGGATTTCTTCTATAACAGATCAAACTAATGGCTCGGTTTATATTCCAGCTCAAGATACAACTTCAGTAAATAGAATTTTTAGTAGTAGACTTTCTTATGACAAAGGTTCTATGGTGGCGCACATGCTTAGAAAGAAATTGGGCGATGCCGTTTTCTTTCAAGGTTTAAAAGATTATTTGGCAGATCCTGCACTTGCTTATGGCTATGCAAAAACGCCAGATTTAATACGAAATATGCAAGATGCTAGCGGTGAAGATCTTTCAGAATTTTTTAATGATTGGATTTATGGTGAAGGATATCCACGTTTTACCATTCGTTGGAATCAAGCCACTGCGGGAAGTATGAATGTTGAAATATCGCAAACGCAAAGCCATCCTTCAGTATCATATTTTGATGTACCAGTTCCATTGCGCATTACAGGTACGCAAGGCGAAACTTTAGATATTGTTTTAGATAATACTTTTGATGGTCAATCCTTTCAACCAGCAATTCCTTTTACCGTACAAAATGTTCAGTTTGATCCAGAGAGTGATATTATTTCAAGAAACAACCAAGTTGTATTAGGTACTGATAATTTGTCTTTTGATCAACAAATAGTCCTTTATCCAAATCCAACTTCGAGTGTTATTAATCTTCACAAACCAGAAGCGTTGCAGGTAAACCAAGTACGAATTTATAGCGCTTTGGGACAAATGCTTTATTCTGAAGCTTTTTCAGAAACTATTGATGTTTCAAGATTTTCAAAAGGAATTTTATTCTTTCAGATGGAAACTTTGGAAGGAATAATTAATAAAACAATTGTGAAGGAATAATTTTTTCGCCACTAATTCACGAATGTTTATATAAAAATATTCGTGAATTAGTGGCGAAACTCTCCAATATCAAGCACAAAGACATCACAAATAAGCGGGAACACACCCGCTTATTTTTTTTACCCACTCTAAAAGGTTACTTTTGTGCGATTTTTGCCTAATACAGACACAATGGCAATGAATATAATTTAGGCTCGATTTTGGCAACAAATAATTTTCAATTGCGACTAAACTGTTTAACTATACTATTTAAAAACTATGAGTCCATTCGCTGTTAAAGCTATACAACTACTTTTAAGCCTTTCATTATTAATCGTACTTCACGAATTGGGGCATTTTATTCCTGCAAAACTTTTTAAAACTAGAGTAGAGAAATTCTATCTTTTCTTCGATGTTAAGTTTTCACTTTTCAAAAAGAAAATAGGCGACACCGTATATGGAATCGGCTGGCTTCCTTTGGGTGGCTACGTAAAAATATCTGGAATGATAGACGAAAGCATGGATAAAGAGCAAATGGCTCTGCCACCGCAACCGTGGGAATTTCGTAGTAAACCAGCGTGGCAACGACTTATTATTATGCTTGGTGGTGTTACTGTAAATATCATTGTGGGGTTTGTAATATACATGGGCATTATGTATTACTACGGAAGAGATATAACTACAGTTGATGATCTCCCTCAGGGTTTTGCAGTTACCGAACAATTTAAAGAATATGGTTTTAGAGATGGTGATCGGTTTTTAAGTGTAAATGGTGAGCCACTAGATAATATGACAGAGATAAACCGTTATATTTTTGTTCGGGATGTAGCTACTGTTGACGTTATTCATGCGGATGGTAGCACTGAAACTATAAATGTTCCAGAAGATGCAGCCACAAAAATGTTTAAAAGTGGTACTATGCCTGCTTTTACTCCAAGACGGGAAATATTAATTGATTCTATAAACTCTGAAAGTCCAGCTGAAAAAGCTGGAGTGTTAGTTTCTGACAAGATTATTGTAATAAATGGCAAAACCGTTCAATATCATGATGAATTGCAAAATATTCTCGATGAGAATCTGAATTCTGAAAATGAAATTGTTGTTTTAAGAGGTAATATACAAGACACCATAAATATCACTCCTAACAAAGAAGGACAATTAGGGGTTTGGTTCTCTACAGAAAAAATAAATTCACAATTAGGAAAAACAAAAGTAAATTACACACTTGACGAAAGCGTAGTTGGTGGTTTTTGTTATGGTTTTAATACCCTAAAAGATTATGTAGCTCAGTTTAAATACGTTTTTACTAAAGAAGGGGCGACTAAAGTAGGTGGTTTTGGAGCTATCGGAAATCTTTTTCCTGGCGTGTGGAATTGGGTTAGTTTTTGGGAAACCACGGCCTTAATTTCTATTATTCTGGCTTTTATGAATATTCTGCCTATTCCAGCATTGGATGGAGGTCACGTAGCATTCCTTTTATATGAAATAGTAAGTGGCCGCAAACCTGGAGACAAGTTTATGGAGTACGCCCAAATGGTTGGTTTCTTCATATTAATAGCATTATTATTGTTCGCAAACGGAAACGATATATACCGTTGGTTGTTTGAGTAATGAACGCTCTTGAAGGTAGTGTCAAAATAGAAAGTTATAGAAACATGATAATTTTTTATTTTTTATTTTGAAGGAATTAAAAAATAGGTATATTTGCACCCGCCTTAGCAATCTAAGTGGTTTCTTCGCAGGATAGCGTCCTGTAATGGTAAAAATATATTCCTCCTTAGCTCAGTTGGTTAGAGCATCTGACTGTTAATCAGAGGGTCCTTGGTTCGAGCCCAAGAGGAGGAGCAAAATAGACCAGTCTTTAATTAGGCTGGTTTTTTGTTGTTTATAACATCCTGTTTTACAGATACTTAGAAGCTATCCATAAAAATTCAAATTTCGTCAACTTGTCAACTTCTGAGAAAAAAAGTACCCTATACGGTATCCCGCTTTAAATAAGTCAGAATTGTATGCTAATTATACTCACTCCATTTAGGTTTTCGGGAATCCAAGATTTCACTACCTAAATTAACCGATTAATAATCAATCATTTAGTGTTATTTTTCTTGGTGTTGTCAATACTATTTTGTATATTTATAGTACTGATATTC
>CAZFUX010000104.1:0-8452 GCA_964522085.1 uncultured Aequorivita sp. | reverse complement strand
ATTTTCAAATTATTAAACCCGATTTTTAGGGTTCCTATCTGTAGTGAGTATAGTAGCGATAAATAAGTCTAACCAAGAAATTGCTGAAGCGCTTTTTATTTCGCCTAGAACAGTTGAAAAGCACAGAAGCAATATACTCGCTAAATTAGAAATTGGCAATGCCAATAATGCACTGAGTAACTGAGTTCTAATTAATAAAAAAACTATTAAAGAAATTTAGACCTAGTTTTTCTACTCGTCTTTAAGCTCGTCTGCACGATCTAGAAGTGTATCTACTGTAATAAAATCGGCATTGTTTTTTCCAAAACCGCTACGATACACTCTGATTGCTTTTTTAATATCTCCTTTTGCTTCAAAATAACGACCCATATAATAATCGCCTAACACATTGTTTGGATATTGTTTTCTGGCCAACTTGGCAATATTTTCTAGCGATTCCCATTGTTTTTGTTTATATGCGGCAGTTCCGGCGGCAATAAAATCATTCATACGAATTGGGTTATCCAAGCCAAATAAATCTTTAATTGTTTGGTATTTATCTACCAAGTATTGATACACCTGAGTATCTTCTTTCAGCAATACATCTGTATATTCTTTTTTACTGATAGGTCTATAAACCGAAAATATTTTTTCTAAAGCATTTGGAATTCCACGGCCACCCAATGAATAATGTGTTGCTCCATCAAAATTGTCGTAATAATAATTAAAAGATGGACTTTTAATAGCTGCAAGTTGGGTGTTTAGGTTTTCTGTAGATTCTTTTAAACCCTTAATATCGTCTGTACCCGTAGCCAAATAATAAAATATCTTTTCTGGAATAATTGAAAGACGTTCCGCAAGCCGTTCTTCCATCATTGGCGCCATGTCTGGACTTAAATTAATATACCCGTTTAACAATGGTTTGTCTTTAAAAAGATAATAATTTAAGAAATTTGCTGTAAAATCATGACCCACACCAATAATGAATTTTGCTGTTCGGTATTTTTTATCAATATAAGGTATAAGTTCCATCCCTATAAATTCAAAAAACTGAATACCCTTTTCACCAGGCATAAAGCTTTTGTTATCATAAGCACAATCTTCGTAACGACTGTTGCCTTGCATAATACCTACGACTATGGATTCTGGCATATCTTCCCAATAGCTAAAATAATCTACATTTCCTGCCACAGACTCAAAAAGATAATCGGCATCTAACACTAAAACGATTGGGTATTTTTTATCAGAATTAGCTTCGTAATTTCGAGGAAGCTGAATTTTCAATTTTCTTGATTCACCTAGTTCATCAGAGTTAAATTCTTCATAAATAATTTGCGAAAAAGATGCGTAATTAATTATAACGCAAATAGCGAATAAGAGTAATTTTTTCATTTGGTTGGGTTATTAATCTTCGGAAAGATAACAAATTTTGAATTATGTATTTTTTTTAAAATGAAAAGACTTGCCCCGACCCCTAAAGAGGAGAAAGAAACTTTTGAAGTTTGGACTCCCTTTATTGCTGGGTATATTTTTTTTTAGAAGAAAATTTATTCTGAAAAACTACAATTTCAGTCTTTTACGATTATAAAGCGGAAGCAACACAAGTGATAGAACCCCGAAAAATACAATAGATGCAATGTTCGAAATCCAAACAATCCAACCAAAAGCAACGCCCACCGTTTTGGAAATTCCAAAAACGGTTAGAATTCCTGCAACTGCGGCAGGATATGTACCAAAACCACTATTGGTAAAGGCAAATGTGAAACTGCCCACCACAAAAGTAATTATTATTGTTCCAAAAGGAATGTTTGTGGTATCTGGCAAGGCATGAAGTGCAGCATAAAATGAAAGCAGGTAAAGCCCCCAAATAATGAAGGTGTGAAATAGGAAAGCTCCTTTTTTTTTCATTTTCAAAATACTGAAAATACCTTCTTTTAAGCCTATTACAAAGTTTTTCAATTTCTTGTTAATCTTCGATTTTGAAAATTTAATATACAAGGGTACGCTTATAACCATTAAAACAATTCCAAAAAGAAGAATATATAAAATTGAAGGTGGTATGCTTGTCATTATATACTCATACAGCATATCAAACTTAATTATGAATGCCAAAGCAGTAAAAAATAGCAGAAAAATAAGATCGACAATTCTTTCAGAAATAATAGTTCCAAAACCTTTTTGAAAAGGAATGCTTTCATATTTATCTAAAATAATACCTCGCGAAACTTCCCCACTCTTTGGAATAAAAATATTCAATAAGTAAGCAACCGAAATTGCCATAAAGTTGTTGGCGAGTTTAGTTTTATACCCCAAAGGTTCTAACATAAAATTCCAACGATAAGATCGTGAAATATGGCTCAAGACACTAAATGCAACTGAAAGTAACACAAAACCATAATTTGCCTCTCCAAAATATTTTTTTGTTTCGGCTAATTGCTGTGGCGTGAAGGATTGGTAGATATACCAAATAAGAAAAACACCAATCCCCAGCGGAATGGCAATTTGTAAAAACTTTGAGAGGGAGCGGCTCAATTTAACGGAGTAAGTTGTTTTCCTCGTTTGGAAATACCATGGCTGGCTTGAAGACTTTGGCTTCTTCCAATTCCATCAACGCATACGTAATGAGTATAAGAATATCTCCTAGAGCTGCTCGCCTTGCGGCGGCACCATTAAGAGTTATTTCGCCACTATTTCGTGGGCCTGGGATGGCATACGTTTCAAGGCGTTCGCCGTTATTGTTGTTTACTATTTGTACTTTTTCGCCTTCAATAATATTGGCGGCGTCCATTAAATCTTCGTCTATAGTGATGCTACCAATGTAATTAAGATCGGCGCCTGTAACTTTTACTCTATGAATTTTAGATTTTACTACGTGTATTTGCATGGTGCAAAGGTATTAATTTAATGGAATATTATCTATAAGCCTAACATCGCCTGCAAACGCTGCGATAAAAGCTCTGTATTTTGAGCTTTTGCTTTTTCGGATTGCGGTTTTAAGTGTTTTTTCATTGGCAATTTCAAAATATTCCAAATTCAAAATGGAATTTTGCAAAAACCGTTCCGCAACTAATGTGTTTAATTCTGTTATGGACTTTGTAGTGAATTTTTTTTGCACTTCATTTAAAGTTTTATAAATCATGGAAGCCTCTTCAAATTGTTTTGGGCTTAGTCGTTTATTACGCGAACTCATTGCAAGGCCGCTTTGTTCTCTTAAAATAGGACAACCTACAATTTTAACAGGAAGTTTTTCAACTGCAACCAACTTTCTTACAATTTGCAATTGTTGAAAATCTTTTTCACCAAAATAAGCTGCATCAGGCTTTACTATCCTTAATAGTTTATTAACAATTGTACCTACTCCGTCAAAATGTCCACTTCGGTGTTTGCCTTCCATTTCATTTTCAAGACCGCCAAAATTGTATTTTTTTGCCGAAACAGTATCCTCATATAAGTCTGAAGTTTCTGGGATATATACAATTATTTCGCCTTTTAACTTTTTTAGAAGTAAAATATCATCCCCTTGAGTGCGTGGATATTTTTCAAGATCTTCGCTATTGTTAAACTGGGTTGGATTCACAAAAATACTTACCACTACCACATCATTTTCACATAAAGCCTTACTTACCAAAGAAGTATGACCGTCGTGCAATGCGCCCATGGTTGGCACAAAACCTATCTTTTGTTTTTTCCTTCGAGAAATCAAGTTGGCTACCAATGTTTCTTTCTGGGTATATTGTTGCATAAAAAAGTTTTAAAAGCGCGCAAAACTAATATAATAAAGACAATCTACATAAATTTTCGTAATTTTGCGTGTTTTTAAAAACACTCCCTCATTTTGGGGAATTGCTATTAATACTTAAAAATCCAATAGATGAAAGATAAAAGAGTCTTGTATGTGTCTTCAGAAGTTATACCCTATCTTCCCGAGACCGAGATTTCTTCAATGTCGTTTGAAGCCCCACGAATGATTAACAACAAAGGTGGTCAAATTCGCATATTTATGCCGCGTTATGGAAATATTAATGAACGAAGACACCAACTGCATGAAGTAATTCGTCTTTCAGGAATGAATTTGGTAATAAACGATCTTGATATGCCACTTATTATTAAGGTAGCTTCTATCCCAAAAGAGCGCATCCAGGTCTATTTTATTGATAATGAAGATTACTTTAAAAGAAAAGCAACCTACGCAGATGAAGACGGAAATTTTTATAAAGACAATGACGAACGCGCTATTTTCTTTGCAAAAGGTGTTATTGAAACCGTAAAAAAATTAAACTGGGCACCAGACATTATTCACGTTCACGGATGGTTAGCCTCTTTTCTTCCTTTATATTTAAGAAATTACTACGGCAACGAACCACTTTTTGAAAATAGTAAAATTGTTACCTCTGTATACAATCAAGGCTTTGATGGAACGTTAGCTAAAAGCACCATTGATAAAATTAGGTTTGATGCTATTGACGACGAAGCTATTACAGAACTTGAAGAACCAAGCTATGAAAACCTGATGAAAATTGCCATTAAAAACTCTGATGCAATTATAATTGGTTCAGAGCAAATCTCTAAAAATCTTGAGGAATATATTAACACTCTGGACAAACCAGTGTTAAAATATCATAATATGGAAAATTTTTCGCAGGCATATATAGATTTTTACAGCGAAAAAGTTTTAAAATAATTTCTTCAACAATTACACAAAACGTTTCCAAAACAAAAATATTAATAGAAACTGATGAAAATTAAAAATTTTATGCCCCTTGCAGGCACTATTTTCTTTATAATTATTGGGCTTTCTTCTTGCCAAGAAGAAATTAGCACCATAGGCTCCGAAATTTTGGGAGATGAAACTCCAAACGGAATTTTAGACGATTCACAAACAATAATCGCTTACAGCAGAAAACTTGGTCCTATACAGACCGATAGATTACCCGCATACCAACTTGGGGTTTATAATGACCCTGTTTATGGTAAGTCTACTATAAATATGCTTTCGCAACTTACTTTAGAAAGTAACTCCCCAGAATTTGGAGAAAATGTAGAATTAGATAGTGTATTTGTGTACCTACCCTATTATAGCACTGCAACCACAGTAGACACCACAACAACTTACGAACTGGATTCCATTTATGGTAGCGCACCAATAAACATTAAAGTCTTTGAATCTAAATACTTTTTAAGAGATTATGACCCAAACACTGGTTTTCAGGAATTTCAGAATTATTACAGCGATCAAGGTTCGTTATTTGAAGCTAATTTAGGCGAACAATTAGGTGCAATAAATAATTTTACTCCAAGCAGTGATGGTTTTATTTTAAGAGAAGGAACTGATGATGAAGAAAAATTAGCCCCTGGTTTACGTATAAAACTAGACTCTACCTTCTTTAGCAACAACATTATTTTAAAGGAAGGAGAAGAAGTATTGCGCAACAGCAATAACTTTAAAAACTTTTTGAGAGGTCTTTATCTTGATGTACATTCAGATCAAAATGACGGCAGCTTGTTTATCTTTGACGCAACCAAGGCATACGTTTCAATATATTACAGTTCTGATGATGGCGACGATGATGATGATGATGACAGAGATAACGCAGTTTATAGATTAAATTTTGGCGGCATTAATGTTAATACATTTCAAAATGAATTACCAGGACCAATAAAAATTGCCGTAGAAAATCCTAATATAGAAACTGGAAATGAAAATCTTTACCTTCGTGGT
Organism: uncultured Aequorivita sp.; assembly: GCA_964522085.1. GTDB lineage: Bacteria > Bacteroidota > Bacteroidia > Flavobacteriales > Flavobacteriaceae > Aequorivita. The sequence continues at coordinate 2,754 of CAZFUX010000104.1, read as the reverse complement.
GGCGATGGTATTATTTCAGTTGTAGAGCTTTTTGGAAAAGACAACGATAACAATGGTGTTGCCGATGATCTGGAAGTATTACGTAGTAAAAAATGGCTCATCAATGAAGCAAATCTCATCTTCTACGTAAACCAAGATTTAATGGTAGGTGGCGAAACAGAACCAGAAAGAATTATAATTTACGATCTTAAAAACAGTAATGTTTTAGTAGACTACCTTTTAGACCCAACAAGCACGCTAACCCCAATAGATGCTTTAACCAATCACTTTGGAAGGTTAGTAAGAGATAGTGATGATAACGGAGAGTACTATAAGTTGAAAATTACAAATCATGTTAGTAACTTAATTAATAAAGACAGTACAAATGTACCTTTAGGAGTTGTGGTTTCTCAAAATGTTTCAACGACTACCACTCAAGAGCTTCTAAACCCAATGGAACCGAGCATAAAGGCGGTTCCTGCAAGTTGCATTGTATCACCTGAAGGAACTATACTTTACGGTAATGCAATCCCAAATCAAGAAAAGAAGTTGAAACTTCAAATTTATTATACAGAACCAAAATAAAACCCGCTTATGTGTGGAATTGTAGGCTATATTGGCAAAAGAGAAGCATACCCAATTATTCTTAACGGATTAAAACGTTTAGAATACAGAGGCTATGACAGTGCAGGAATTGCACTTTTTGATGGTAATGATATTCAGCTCTGCAAAACGCAAGGCAAAGTAGCAGACCTAGAAGCAAAAGCTGAAAAAGAAATTACTCGTAAAGGAAGTCTTGGCATAGGCCATACGCGTTGGGCAACCCACGGCGTTCCAAACGATGTAAACAGCCATCCACATTATTCAAATAATGGCGATTTGGTTTTGATACATAACGGTATTATTGAAAATTACGGTTCGCTTAAAAAAGAACTACAAAAAAGAGGCTATACGTTTAAGTCTGATACAGATACCGAAGTATTAGTAAACCTTATTGAAGAAATTCAGGAAAAAGAAAGTGTAAAACTTGGTAAAGCGGTACAAATAGCCTTAAACCAAGTAGTAGGCGCCTATGCCATTGCACTCTTTGACCGTAAAAAACCAGACGAAATTGTAGTTGCGAAACTAGGTAGTCCATTGGCAATAGGTGTTGGCGAAGACGAGTTTTTCATTGCCAGCGATGCATCACCTTTTATTGAATTCACAAACAACGCTATTTATCTTGAAGACGAAGAAATGGCAATTATTCGCCTTGGTCGTGAGGTAAGAGTTCGAAAAATAAAAGATGATAAGCTTGTTGCACCCTACATTCAAGAGCTTCAACTAAACCTTGAGCAGATTGAAAAAGGAGGCTACGAACATTTTATGCTTAAGGAAATCTACGAACAACCCTCAGTAATAAAAGATACATACCGTGGTCGATTACTTGCTGAAAAAGGTATCGTAAGACTTTGCGGACTTGAAGATCATATAGAAAAATTTACCAACGCAGACCGTATTATTATTGTTGCTTGCGGAACATCGTGGCATGCCGGTTTGGTGGCCGAATATATTTTTGAAGATTTAGCACGTATTCCTGTTGAAGTAGAATACGCTTCAGAATTTAGATACAGAAACCCAATTATTTCAGAAAAAGATGTTGTAATTGCAATCTCGCAAAGTGGCGAAACTGCTGACACCCTTGCTGCTATTAAGCTTGCTAAGTCCAATGGTGCATTTGTTTATGGCATTTGTAACGTTGCAGGCTCTACAATTTCAAGAGAAACTCACAGCGGTACTTACACGCACGCTGGACCAGAAATTGGTGTAGCTTCAACCAAAGCTTTTACTACACAAATTACTGTTTTAACAATGATAGCCTTGCGTTTGGCAAAAGCAAAAGGCACCATTTCGCAACCAGATTACATGCTTTATTTGCGTGAATTGGAACTTATTCCAAACCACGTAGAAGAAGCCTTAAAAACAAACGATAAAATTGAAGAAATAGCTGCCATTTTTAAAGATGCTAAAAACTTCCTTTACTTAGGAAGAGGTTATAACTTTCCAGTAGCTTTAGAAGGTGCTTTAAAACTGAAAGAAATTTCATATATACACGCAGAAGGCTATCCAGCGGCCGAAATGAAACACGGCCCTATCGCCTTAATAGATGAGCAAATGCCCGTTGTAGTTATTGCAATAAAGAGCGACCATTACGATAAAGTAGTGAGTAACATTCAAGAGATAAAAGCTAGAAAAGGAAAAATTATAGCCGTAGTTTCAAAAGGAGATACTGCTGTAAGAGAAATGGCAGATTACATAATGGAAGTGCCACACACTCCAGAAGCCTTAACGCCTTTGGTAACAACCATTCCATTACAGCTTTTGTCGTATCATATAGCCGTAATGTTAGAACGTAATGTGGATCAGCCTCGTAATTTGGCAAAGTCAGTTACTGTGGAGTAATTCAAGATTTCAGATTTAAAGTTTTTTTAAATGAATTTTCAGAAGTACCATTCATATTTTTCAAAAAGTATATGGATGGTGCTTTTATTATTTTTAACATTTTCCTGCATCCCATTACAAATTGCCCCAAACATCGATGGTGCAAAGGTTTATAAAGGAAGAAATTCAAAAATAATCTTCCCAAACAACACGTTTATGTATTTGAGGATCCAAAAGATGCAAATGAGTTTTATACTTATGTGAATGCAAAGTATGATATTGGAGGCGGCAATGTGCCAATAACTATACTCACTCCATTTAGGTTTTCGGGAATCCAAGATTTCACTACCTAAA
>CAZFUX010000103.1:0-8470 GCA_964522085.1 uncultured Aequorivita sp. | reverse complement strand
ATTTAGGTAGTGAAATCTTGGATTCCCGAAAACCTAAATGGAGTGAGTATATCACGATTATTGCAAAATAATTGGAATGAATGAATTTCCAGATGCTGAAATTTATATTTTCGATCGTTTCGGAAAGTTATTGAAGCGGCTTTCGCCAACATCAAATGGCTGGGATGGCACTAATTTAAAAGGAAAGCCTTTGCCTAAAACAGATTATTGGTTTACTATCGACTTAAAAGATAGACCACTATTCCGAGCGCATTTTTCATTATTACGATAACTTATTTGTTCAATCGTTTCTTGAAACCTTCAGTCATAAACACTTGATGAATATTCAAAGAATCATTAAAAGTTAAATAGGCTTCCACATTTGGAAGTTTTTTCAACAATTCTTTAGATTTTTCTAAGCCCAAAGCCATAAATGAAGTTGCGTAAGCATCTGCCACACCACAAGTAGGTGCTATAACGGTTGCGCTGGTTATATCACTTTGTTCTGCGGAACCTGTTAGCGGATTTAATGTATGGACATATTTTTTTCCTGTAACGGAGTCTATTCTGAATTTACGATAATTACCAGATGAAGCCATTGCTATATTTTTAAGTTTTACAGTTACTTCAAAACTTCTAGCCTCTAATGCTGAATCTACATCTTCAACACCCACAATCCAATCTTCGTGTGTTTGAAAATTTTCTCCTTTAGCGATAATTTCACCGCCAAGCTCAATTAGATAGTTTTTTACACCTTTAGATTCTAAATAGCGACCAAGACAATCAATTCCGAAGCCTTTTGCCACAGCATTAAAGTCGAAATAGATTTGTGGGTTTTCTTTTGAAACAGTTCCGTCTGCGTTAATTTTTACTTTATGAAAACCGACGAAATTCATTAAGGAATCTAAGGTTTTAGCATCTATATTTTTTAAAGGTTTTACATCGCCAAAGCCATAAGCATTTCGCAAAACGCCGATAGTTGGATCAAAATATCCGTTTGTTTTTTTATTTACTTCTTCTGAAATTTTAAAAACTTCTCGAAAGATTAAATCTACAACAATAGTAGTATCGCCTTTATTTACTTTTGAAATATCACTGTCAGGAATATAAGTGCTAACGGAATGGTTTACCGCTTCAATAACAGAATCTAATCCTTTTTTGAAATCGATATTTTTTTCTGAATAGAATTTTATATTATAGGTTGTCCCGAAGGCTTCGCCTTGGAGAAATATTGGGTCAATTTTCTTATTTCCGCAGAAAACGAAAAGTAATAAAACGGGTAAAAAGAATATTTTTCTCATAAAATCTCTTGTAATCCTTTATAAACTAGCGTATAATCTTCATCTTTTAGGACTGGTTTTCCGTAATCACTACCGTGACCGTGACCGAGACCAACGCCAGCGTAATAGGTTTTTGCATCAAATTTTGATGCGTGCTCTTTAATTGTTTGCATAAAAAGCGGATCGTATGCTTGTGCATCTTGTGGATATGAGATTGCTCTTACTATTACAAAATGAAGTTCCTTATTTTTCAAAGCAACAAATTGTGGGTCTCTTTTAAGTTTTGAATTTACTCCTAAAAACTCAAAACCATCAGCTTCTAATTGCTTGCCCACAATATTCATTGCGAGGTTGTGAAGTTCTTGTTTTGTTAGTTTTCCGCTCATTATATATTTAATATTCAAGGTTCAATATTTAATTTCCTTGTATTAACTTAGGTTGACAGTTTCAAGATTCGACTTTTATCTTAAATCGAAATTCAAAATTAATGATTTTGAAGGGAATCTTTTTCTGAATTGGTTACAAAAAAACCGTTTCAATTTATTTTGAAACGGTTTTTATATATGTTTAAGAATATTGATTATCCTCCAAAATCATCAAAACGAATATTTTCATCAGGGATTCCGAAGTCTTCACCCATTTTTTGAACAGCTTGGTTCATTAATGGTGGACCACAGAAATATAATTCAATATCTTCTGGAGATTCGTGAAGGTTTAAATAATTATCAATCACAACTTGGTGAATGAAGCCTACAAAGCCATCACCGGCTTCATCGTTTATGTCTTTTTTCACTTTCCAGTTATCTTCTTCCGCAGGCTCACTTAAAGCTAAGTAGAATTTAAAGTTTGGAAATTCAGCTTCTAATTGATGAAAATGATCTAAATAGAAAAGTTCTCTTTTTGAACGCCCACCGTACCAATACGTTACTTTACGACCTGTTTTTAAGGTTTTGAAAAGATGGTATAAGTGTGAACGCATAGGCGCCATTCCTGCTCCACCACCTACGTAAAGCATTTCTGCTTCGGAAGGATTGATGAAGAATTCGCCATAAGGTCCTGAAATAACAACCTTGTCGCCTTTTTTACAATTGAAGATATATGAAGAAGCAATACCTGGATTAACAGTCATCCAACCTCCTTTTGCGCGGTCAAACGGTGGCGTTGCAATACGCACGTTAAGCATAATTTCGCGACCTTCTGCTGGGTAAGAAGCCATTGAGTAGGCTCTTTCAACAGTTTCAGCATTTTTCATTACTAATGGCCATAGTTTAAACTTGTCCCACTCGTCTTGAAATTTGTCTGGTCTTTCGTGTTCTTCAGGGTGTGCAGTAATGTCCATGTCTTCAAACTTCACCTCACACGGTGGAATTTCAATTTGAATATAACCACCAGCTTTGTAATTCATATCCTGAGGAATTTCAACTACAAATTCTTTAATGAAAGAGGCAACGTTATAGTTTCTAACAACAGTAGCATCCCATTTTTTAATCCCGAAAACTTCTTCAGGAATGTGGATGTTCATATCCTGCTTTACTTTTACTTGGCAAGAAAGACGAGCGCCATCTTTTAATTCTTTACGAGTAAAGTGTGGTGTTTCTGTTGGTAATGCTTCGCCACCGCCAGAAAGCACGTGACATTCACACTGAATACAAGTTCCACCACCACCACAAGCAGATGGTAAAAATATTTTTTCGCCTCCTAAAGTTGATAGCAGTGTTCCTCCACTTTCTACTTCAATTACCTTTTCGTCGTTAATTGTAATTTTTACTGGGCCTGAAGGAGATAACTTTTGTTTGGTAAAAAGTAATAAGGATACCAAAAGTAAGGTCAGTATTAAAAATGCGATGACCGTTACTACAATAACTCCGAGTGTACTTACTGCTAAAAACATACTATTGCTTCGTTATGGTTGAAACATCAACCGTTTGCACGGTTACTGTATTCTTTTGTTGAACTTGTTCGGTTTTAATACCCAAATTTTCATGGCTTGAATCTACTGCGGGAGCTTCTTCATCACCTCCAGTTAGCATTCCTCCAAAGCTCATAAAACCAATAGCCATTAAACCTGTAATAATAAATGTAATACCTAAGCCTCTTAAAGGAGGTGGGACATTTGAGTATCGAATTTTTTCACGAATTGCGGCAATGGCAAGAATGGCTAAAAACCATCCAATTCCTGAGCTAATTCCATAATTCAAAGCTAAACCAAGAGTTTCTATTTCTCTAGATTGCATAAATAAAGATCCTCCTAATATTGCACAGTTTACAGCAATTAGCGGTAAAAAGATACCTAAAGAGTTGTATAATGAAGGTGAAAATTTTTCAACTACAATTTCTACTAATTGAACCATTGTTGCAATGGTAGCAATAAATAGAATGAATGATAGGAATCCTAAGTCGTATGAAGCATATTCTGGTCCCAACCAAGCCAAAGCTCCATCTTGCAAGATATATTGATCCAGCAACCAGTTAATGGGTACTGTAACTGCAAGTACAAAAATAACCGCAGCACCAAGGCCAACGGCAGTTGATACTTTTTTAGACACAGCTAGATAAGAACACATTCCAAGGAAAGTGGCAAATACCATATTGTCTATAAATATCGATTTAAAAAATAACTCTACGTGTTCCATTTTTTAAGTATTCAGTGTTCAGTATTCAGCTTGCAGGTGGAAGTAAGTAGTACTTCTTGCTGCTACGTTAGCTACCAACTCTATTATTCTTCTATTAAGTCTTTGTTTCTAGCGCGTTGTACCCAGATAATTAATCCCACTATAATCAAAGCCATTGGTGATAATAGCATAAAGCCATTATCTTCATAGCCAATTGCATAAAGTCCCGTTTTTGTGATTGGGTCTCCCAAAACTTTGAATCCTAAAAGTGTTCCAGAGCCAAGTAATTCTCTAAAGAAACCTACTATTATAAGTATAAGTCCGTACCCAGCAGCATTACCAATTCCATCTAGAAACGATCTCCACGGGCCGTTACCTAGCGCAAATGCTTCAAAACGTCCCATAATAATACAGTTTGTAATAATCAAACCAATAAATACTGATAGCTCCTTACTTAGTTCATATGCAAATGCTTTTAGAACTTGATCTACAATAATTACTAATGCAGCAACTACAACCAACTGAACGATAATTCTAATTTTTGAAGGTATTATATTTCGCATTAATGATATTACCACGTTACCCACTCCTAATACAGCCATAACTGAAAGAGCCATAACGATAGATGCTTTTAGTTGAGCAGTAATAGCCAAAGCTGAACAAATTCCCAAAACCTGAATGGTAATTGGGTTATTATCTGCCAATGGGTCTAAAATTAATTTACTGTCTTTTTTTGATAGAAGTGCCATACTACTTTTCGTTATTTAATTTTTCCAAATAAGGAACATACCGTGCTATATCTTTCTTAATCATTGCAGTTACGCCGTTTCCAGTAATAGTTGCTCCTGCAAGAGCGTCTACTTTTTGATCGTCTTTTCTTTCGTTTAAGGGATCGTTATTGCCTTTTGCAACGGAAATACCTTTAAAAGCATTTCCGTTCATAATTTGTTCTCCTGAAAAATCGTCCATAAAGTATCGTTGCTTAATTTCAGCACCTAAACCTGGAGTTTCTCCTGCATGGTCAAAAAAGACTCCTTTTACTATTAACGATTTATCAATAGCTACGAAACCCCAAATGGCACCCCATAAACCTTTTCCTCTCATTGGAATTACGTAAATCGTTTCACCATCTTTTTCGCCAACAAATAGAGGTAATCTACGTTCGTAGTCACCTTTTTTTGCTAGAGCTTCTTCTTTTTTAATATCTATTAAATAAGCTTCAGGATCTTCAGTAATCTTATCTCCTTGAATTACCAATTGCTTAGTAATATATTTTGAAAATTCCGCTTCAACTTTATTTGTTGCAATGAAAGCGACATCGCCTTCACCTTCGTTATCGTTAACACCCATTGCATATAGGATGTTCTGCATTTTTTCAAAACGCTCGTTAAGTGTTATTTTACTTTTTAAACCTTGAGCTACTCCGGCCAAAAGCGATCCCACTACAATAACCATAATCACTGCGAAGATGATGGTGTATGAGTTTTTATCTGTATTTTTTGCCATGATTACGCTGTTTTAGCTTTTAAACGTTTCATTCTCTTCTTTATATTTCCTTGAACCACGTAATGATCTATTGTTGGAGCAAATACGTTCATTAATAATATTGCAAGCATTACTCCTTCTGGATATGCTGGATTGAAAACGCGAATTAATACCGAAATAAAACCAATAAGAAAACCATAAAACCATTTACCTTTATTGGTTTGCGATGCTGTTACAGGGTCTGTAGCCATATATACAATACCAAAAGCCAAACCACCTATAACTAAGTGATGCCAAAAGGTTTCATTCATTAATCCATAAAAACTGCTTCCGTCTTGAATCCATCCTGCGTTTACAACGCCATTAAAGATAAGACCCATTGCAAGCGCTCCAGCTATTGCTGAAACCATAATGCGCCAGCTTCCTATTTTCGTAAAAATTAAGAACAATGCACCAATAAGGATAAGGAAAGTAGAGGTTTCACCAACAGATCCTGGTATAAAGCCCCAAAACATATCCCAAATACTATAAATAGGTTCGTGGTTTTGCGCTAAACTTCCTAAGATAGTTTCGCCAGATATAGCATCAGGTTGTCCTGTCATTGCTTTTGCACCTTCTACCCATACTTTATCGCCACTCATCCAGGTTGGATAAGCAAAGAATAAAAAGGCCCGAATGGTAAGTGCTGGGTTAAGAATATTCATTCCTGTACCGCCAAAAACTTCTTTCCCAATTACAACGCCGAAGATTACCGCAACGGTAAGCATCCATAGTGGAATATCAATAGGAACAATAAGTGGCACGAGCATTCCCGTTACCAAATACCCTTCTTCTACTTCGTGTTTTTTAATGATGGCGAAAATAAATTCTACTCCAAGACCAACTCCGTAGGAAACTATTACTAACGGTAATACCTTCCAAGCACCCAATGCAAAGTTATCCCAAGTGAAGAAGTTTGCCAATGGATCCAATCGTAATGTAGCGTCAATTGCAGCGTAATGCTGATACCCAGCATTAAAAATCCCGAAGATTAAACACGGAATCAATGCCATTATAACCGTGTTCATGGTTCGCTTTAAATCGTCTACTACACGAACGTGCGAGCCAGAATGGGTTGTTTCATTCGGTGTATATAAAAAGGTATGCAATGCATTGAAGGCCGGAGCCATCTTGGTGTCTTTGTACTTTTCCTTTAGGGTATGTAAATTCTGTTTCAATCCCATAGCGGTTATCCTATTTCTTTATACATTAAATCAAGACCGTTCCTGATTATTTGTTGGTGTGGTTGCTTGCTTACACAAACAAATTCTGTTAGTGCAAAATCTTCTGGAGCAACTTCATACATTCCCAAAGCTTCCATTTCATCCAGATCCTGAACCATACATGCTTTTAGCATTTGCATTGGGTACATATCTAGTGGAAAAACTTCTTCGTAAACACCAGTTACAACGAAAGCTCTATGTTCACCATTAGTATTGGTATCTAGATCATATTTTTTATTTGGCGTTAACCAAGAAAATGTAAGTGCTCTTGAAGTTGAAATCTTGTCGAAAACAGGCTTATTCCATCCAAAAAGTTCGTAATCGTCTCCTTCCGGAATTACGGTAACTGTATTGTTATAGTAACCCAAATGCCCTTTTAAAGATGTTTTGTTTCCTGAAAGTACATCACCACTTATAACGCGAACGTTTTTGCCTTTAAGCCCAGAGTCGTACAAAAATGTAGATGCTTCTGAACCTATTCGGGTTTTATAATATTTTGGAGTTGTTACTTCAGAACCTGAAAGTGCTATAATTCTTTCGGCGTTAAATTTTCCGGTAAGTAATAATTCGCCAATAATAACAAGGTCTTGTGGAGTGATTGTCCAAACCACTTCTCCTTTATTTACTGGATGAATTTTATTAATTAAAGTACCTACATTACCTGCTGGGTGCGGTCCTGAAACCGTGTGAAGTGAAACATCTCTTAACCCTTTTAAAGGTGAATCACCACTTTTACCAACCCCAACGTGTACTTGTCCTTTAGTAAGTTTACTAAGTGCAGTAACGGCAGCTTGCAGCTCTTTTTCTTTTCCTTTTAATGAAAAATCAACATCGTTTGCTAATGGTGCGGTGCTAAATGCTGAAACAAAAATAGCTTCAGGTTCTTGCTCGGTATTGGCAATTACCGCATACGGGCGTTGTTTTATAAACGACCAGCAACCAGAGGCTAACAATCTTGCTTTAATAGCTTCTGCACTTGAAGATTCTGGACTTAAAATGCCAAAATCCTTAAAAGTATCCTGCGGATCTGCTTCAATTATAATTTCAAGAATGACACGTTTTGCACCGCGTTCTATTTTGGTAAGTGTTCCGCTTACAGGTGAAACAAATTTTACTTGTTCGTTACTCTTAGAATAGAAAATAGTATCACCAGCTAGCACTTTTCCACCTTCTTTTACTACCATTTTTGGGGTAATTAGGTGAAAATCGGAAGGTCTAATTGCAAAAGTTCTAGAACGAGGAGTGCTGGAAAGTGTTTTCTCAGCTTCACCCTTTAACTTAATGGTAAGACCTTTTTTAATCTTAATGTCTTTGGACATAAATATGGATATTAATAATGCCTTTATAACCCTTTTGAATCTGCTAAAAATATGTGCAGGAATTAAGGGCGTGCAAATTTATAAATTAAAAATGCTTTGGCACAATAAAAGGGTATAATTTTCTATGATAAAAGACTTTGAAATTAATTTTAACAGAAAAACTGTGTTTGATGAATTTTTTAATTGAAAATATTATGTCTAATCATATACTAGTCAGAAATTAAGATGATTTATATTTAGGTATCCAAAACACAGGTATGCTACACTAAACGTTTTTTTGTACATCATTAAATAAATTATCTTTACTTTATTACGACGATAAATGGCATAATATAGTCTGTTAGCAAACATATAAGAAAAAAAATGAGGATAGCTTTTACGATGATGTTAGCAACCATATTTATAAGTTGCTTAAGTAAAAAACAAATCGCTGAATTTGAATCAATTCTCAGAAAAAAAGAAAGTAAAATATTGATATCTACTCACTACACATAGGAACCCTAAAAATCGGGTTTAATAATTTGAAAATTATC
>CAZFUX010000102.1:0-8590 GCA_964522085.1 uncultured Aequorivita sp. | reverse complement strand
AATTTAGGTGGTGAAATCTTGGATTCCCGAAAACCTAAATGGAGTGAGTATAGATTAAAAGAGTGATTATTTCGGTTATGTATTGTGGAGTTAAAATACACGAATAAGGGTTTCTTTTTTAAATAAACTTTAACACAACCTTAATAAAAAGTTAGTACTTTAGCGGTTATTATATGTATTCTATCCAGAATAAGTTATAATTATTAGTATAGCTCTAGATAACTATATATGGTTTTGAATAAACTTTTTATTTTTTTATGTTGCTTTCAAAGCTTTGTTTTGACAGCTCAAAACGGTTTGCTTACGGGAAGGATAATAGATGCAGACAATCAACCTTTATCGTTTGTGAATGTTTTGGTATACCAAGCGGACACTGAAACACCACTTAGAGGAACTTCTACAAATGAAAATGGAACTTTTGTTTTTTCCGATGTGGAAGAAGGAACGTATAGCCTAAACTTAAGCTATATAGGTTATGAAGATTTTGTTGAAACCGTTGAATTTTCTTTAAAGAAAGATTTAGGAACTATTCTTCTAAAGGAAAATCAAGAAATGCTTGAAGAAACAGTAGTAAAAGCAACACTACCAACCATCCAAAAAACACTAGGAAAACTAGTTTTCAATGTTGAAAACACTTCGTTTTCGGCGGGTAGCATTATGGATTTGTTAAAGAAAACACCTGGCGTAATTGTTATGGGTGAAGATATTCAAGTAAAACTATCAACGCCTTTAATCTATATAAATGGTAAAAGAGTGTATTTGTCTACTTCAGAAGTTGCTTCATTGCTTCAAAATACAGATGCTTCATCAATTAAATCTGTAGAAGTTATTACAAATCCTTCTTCAAAATATGATGCCGAGGCGGGAACGGTGCTTAATATTGTTACTTCAAAAGCAATTTCAATAGGCTATAAAGGTTCTGTAAACGCAAACTACGAGCAAGGAGTTTACCCAAAATACAAGTTTGGTACGTCACATTTCTACAAAAATAATTGGTTGAATGTTTTTGCTAGTTATACCTATGGAAAAAGGAAAGAATATAAAGAAGACGATAATTACATCAGGTTTTTTAAGGCAGATGAGGTTTCAACAAAATCTATTTGGGAAACAGGTTTTAACCGTACCACAAGAAGTGAAAACCATAATGGAAACGTGGTTATAGACTTTGCTTTAAATGAAAAAAATACGCTTAGCTTAGCTTCTAATATTTCTGTTACACCAAAAGTTACCTATCATAACAACGGTAATTCACTTATTTTAGATCCACAACGGCAAATAGATTCTACAATAACTACTTTGAGTCGAGTTAATTATGAAAAAAATAATTTCGCTTTAGGGCTTGACTACAACAGGGTTTTAAATGAAAAAGGAGCTACACTTTCTACTTCCGCAAACTATATTTATTACGATAATTCGCAGGATCAAAATGTAAATTCAGACTATTTACTTGTCAATGGAGATTTTTTAAGAAACCGAAGTTTTTATACAAATTCTGAACAAAACAGCAACATTTTTACTGGGCAAACAGATGTCTCAACGACACTCCTTGGCGGCACTTTTGAAACTGGTGTTAAGTTCAGCAACGTAAATACAGAGAGTAAGCTAGTTTTTTTTGATACAGAAAATAATGCTAACACTTTTAACAATGCGTTGTCCGACGATTTTAATTACAAAGAAAACATTTACGCAGCATACATAAATTTTGAAAAAGCTTGGGAAAAATGGAGCATCACGGCTGGTCTTCGTGGAGAATATACAGCTATAGAAGCAAATTCCATATCATTGGGGGAAGTTAACAACCAAGATTATTTTAATATTTTTCCTTCAGCATCCGCTCATTATACTATAAACGATAACAATGGCATTGGGCTAAGCTATAATAGAAGTATTGAACGCCCGCGGTATCAAAGCCTAAATCCTTTTAAATATTTTATAACAGAGCGCAACTTTAATAGCGGAAACCCTAATTTGGTTCCCGCTATTGAGGATAAAATTACAGTGACGATAGACCATAAAAACAAATTATATTTTGAATTTTATTATCAGAATGTAGAAAATAGCTTAGACCTACTCACATTCCAAAACAACAACAATAGTACGCTTGAAACCATTGACGCCAATCTTATTAAAAGCTACCAATACTCTTTTGATGTAACATTTTTTGACACATTAAATTCTTGGTGGTGGTTGCATATTCAAACCTCTAGTTTTTATTTAGCGAATGAATTTTATGCTTTGCAAAGCATAGAAGAAAAATATACCAACGATACTTTTGGGCAATATATTTTTGCAACCAATCACTTTACCCTTACCAAAGACCGCACTTTAACGGCAGATTTATCGGGTACTTATATTTCGAACATTGTATTGGGAAATCGTTTTTTCAAAAATCAAAATTATATTAATATCTCCCTTAGAAAGAGTTTTTGGAACAAACGAATCAGCCTTACTGCGGGTGTAGATGATGTTTTTGATTCATTAAAAGATTTAGCATCTGTGGTTCGTTATTACAATCAAGATAACTACTTTACTGCGAATGCTGAAAGTAGATTATTTAAACTTGGATTAAAATATAACTTCGGAAACGCAAGACTTCAAGACAACAGCAAACAAATAAAGACAGATGAAGGTGATAGGTTGGAGAGTAAATAATATGTTTTAGTTGGTCTTTTCTTTTAAACTACTATTCTTAAGATATTTCCTACTTTTGCAAATCCAAAACAAAACAATTGCCAAAAATAGGAAACATACAATTGCCAGACTTCCCGTTGCTACTCGCGCCAATGGAAGATGTTAGCGACCCACCATTCCGCGCACTTTGCAAAGAACAAGGCGCTGATGTGGTTTTTACTGAATTTATCTCTTCTGAAGGCCTTATCCGCGATGCCGCAAAAAGCGTGATGAAACTTGATATATATGAAAAAGAACGTCCCGTAGGCATTCAGATATTCGGAGCTGTTTTAGAATCTATGCTGCGAAGTGTAGAAATTGTTGAAGCCAGCGGTCCAGATATTATTGATATTAACTTTGGTTGCCCCGTAAAAAAAGTGGTTAGCAAAGGCGCAGGCGCAGGAATTTTAAAAGACATTGATTTAATGGTAAGCCTAACCGAAGCAATGGTAAAGCACACCAAACTGCCCGTAACCGTAAAAACTCGTTTGGGTTGGGATCACGATTCTATAAAAATTGTTGAGGTTGCTGAACGTTTGCAAGATGTAGGTTGCCAAGCACTTTCCATTCACGGTCGCACACGCGCACAGATGTACAAAGGCGATGCAGATTGGAAACCCATTGCCGATGTAAAAAACAACCCACGCATGCACATTCCCATCTTTGGAAATGGCGATGTAGATACGCCTGAAAAAGCAATGCTAATGCGCGACAAATACGGACTTGACGGCGCAATGATAGGCCGTGCAAGTATTGGCTATCCATGGTTTTTTAAGGAAGTGAAACACTTTTTTAAAACAGACGAACATTTACCACCGCCAACGATGCTAGAACGTGTAGAAGCCGCCAAGCGCCACTTACAAATGGCGATAGATTGGAAAGGCGAAACCCTCGGAGTTTTTGAAACCCGCCGTCATTACACCAACTATTTTAAAGGAATTCCAAACTTTAAGGAGTACCGAATGAAAATGGTAACCAGCGACGATTCTGCCTCAGTTTTTGAAGCTTTTGATGAGGTTTTGGAGATTTTCGGGGATTATGAGTTTGTTTAGTTTTTGCCAAATAAAAAACCTTCCTCAAATAGAGGAAGGTCATAAAAATTATTTTAATAAATTTACTTTTGGATAGTAACTTTCCAAGGTGCTTCAATATCATTTAAACGAACTAACAACGAATCGTTCTTAAATATATCAAAATAACGAAACTCTTGATATCTAGAACTGTCCCTTATGCGAAGAGTATCCATTTCTGTATTTCCATCATAACGCAAAAGGTATATTTCATTAGATACAAACTCTGTTCCAGGCTCAGGATTATAATCTACGGTACTAATACCTATATCAATAGGACCAAATACCGTTTTCCCAAAAATATCTATATAATAATTTGAAGCAACAGACATTGGATACCAATCTCCACGAAAAATTAATTCGCCATCTTCGTTTATGTATGCTGCTTTTGCTTCAATTTCACCTTCATTAAATGAAGTTCCATCTTCTCTTTGTAAATCTAAAAACATTGTGTAAATAAAGGGATCTCCACTTCCTGAGCTATTCTCTTCTTTATTACATGATGTTATCATTAATAAAGAAAATATTGATATAATATAAACTGTTTTCATAATGTTATTTTTTTAAGATTAATTTTTTAGTAGAAGTTCCTACTTCTCCTTCAAGTCTTACATAATAAACACCATCAGGAAAAGCATTAACATTTATCGTTTGCTTATCTTTTATTTCAATTGATTCTTCATACATTGATTGTCCCATTGTATTGTAAATACTCAAATTAAAGTATCCTTTTGTAGGAGCTATAATTGTTACCTCGGTTGAAGCTGGGTTTGGATATAGTAGCATATCCCCATATTCAATGATAGGCACTCTTTCTTTTTGCATCGGTTCAGCAGTTGGCGCTTCTTTACCTACAGTAATACATTGTAATGCTGGTGGTGGTGGGTCTCCATGTAAAATTGTTTTATATGAGTTTATGGTATAATTACAAACATTTGTAATCTGTAAATGTAAAGTAGATGGATTTGAGTTTTGATCCATTTTTATCTGCACTTGTCTGTTATTAGAGCTACCTTGAATAGATCCATTTGTAATAGACCAAGAATAACTGGCTGTTGAAATAAAAGGTGCTGTATAGGTGTAAGTATAATTAGGACAAGCTTGGTCGTAACCATCAATCTGTATATCGCCAAGGTTTATTATATCAGCAGTAGTGGGCTTGCTTCCACAGTTTGGTGTTACTTTAATAATTCCTCCCGACCCATTATTGGCTTTAACCCTTATAGTTGTAGTTCCTTGCCCACCTACACTGCCAACTGTGCCAATACTGGTAGGTACAAAACTCATACTGCTAGGAAGCTCCCAAAAATAATTGGTTACTCCTGGCAATGAATTTACTGAATATGTAGCGGTTTGGTTATAACAAAGCGCATCAGGACCAGAAATAATATGAAAGGTGGGATTGTTAATGCCAATACCATTGATATTATAATACATTATACCAACTTGTAATGGAGAGAAATAATTTCTACAATCCCTTAAGCTATAGCTCATTATGTTTGAGGTATTTGGCGCCCAATTATCACTCCAATTATCTTGTCCTCCAACAGATGGATCATAGCTACAGATGTTGTTAGGATCTAAAATAGGAACGAGGGTTTCTACCATCTCTTTGTATGCCAGGATCAGCCTGAGTATCGCATAAAGCGTCACCATTTATCTCACATTTCTTTTGATTAAAAGTACTGATACAAAAAATACCTTGTCTTTTTCCTCTATCTACAGCTTCTTGAAAACAATTACCTGCACTTTCATTGTAACCAGTAGGTTCCTGTCGAATATTAGCATGAGTATGTAATAAGCCTAAATTATGACCAATTTCATGAGCTACGCTATTAGCGATTAAAGGCATTGTATTATTATAAGTAGAAACAGCGCAAGAATATGGTGTTGCTTCTCCTGGCATATAACCAATACCACTCCAAATTTCATTTGGAAAGGGTACTGAGGTTATCACAAAATGAACATTTATAGCACCTGAAGTGTGATTGTTTGCGGCAATGGTTGGAAAATTATCATGACCATAATTAGCATAATTACTGTTATTTACAATACTAATATCGCAGAGCAAATAAAAATTAATGTTAGTATTTGCAGTATATATTGAATTCAAATCATCAATAACTTGATAAATTTGATTTGTAGAAATATTACCTGAACCATTATTATTTCTATAAACCCAGGCTTTAATGGGAATATCGTATGTAGTACTTGTAGGACCAAACATTTCAGGATTCATATGTGGCATATCGCTCATATTGTCCAGTTGATCTAAATAGTTTTCATCAATGTTTACATTATTCTTTATTAGTATATCTACTAATTCTTGGTTATTACCATAATAACTATTTAAAATGTATTTTTCAGCATCAACTGTTGTACCACATCCAATAAAGGGTTCTGGATTATTTTGAGCTATAATCACAAGTGGAATTACTAATAAAAAAGATAGAAGCCATCTTTTTAAAAAATGGAGGGGGGGGGTAGAATTTTTAAACATAACTTTGAAAGTTAAAGGTTAAAACTAAATTTTCTTGGGGAGTTATGATTCGTTAAAAATACTATTTTTCCCTGTGTAAAACAAAATAATCTTCTAAAAAAACAAAATTTACTTCGTTTTCATAAAAAATGTTTAAAAGACAATGTTTTTAGTTAAGAATATATCAACTTTTCCCGAACCCTACTAGAAGCAATTTTTGAAGCAATTATACCTAAAACGCTAATTGTTACAAAAACTACCACAACGTTTATAAGTTTTAGTTTTACGGGATAGGGCAGGGTGCTGGTTATGGCTACAAATTCAAATTTTAGTTGGGCTAGTACGGCTAAAACTCCTAATAAAATACCTAACAATCCTCCAAGCACGGTCATTAATGTGCCTTGCAGAAAAAAGATACGGCGAATTTCTTTCAGCGAAGCTCCCATATTGTAAAGCGTTTTTATGTTTTTCCGCTTGTCGAGAACCATCATAATTATAGAGCCTACAACGTTGAAAAGCGCAATAATCAACACCAAAGTAAAGATTAAATAAACCGCAATATTTTCGGTATTCAGCATTTTATATAAAGCATCGTTTTGCTGAATTCGGTTTTTTAGTAGAATTTTTTCTGAAAAAATATTTTCAATCTCGCTTCTTACTTTTTCTTCGGAAGTGTCTGGCAACAGTTTCATTTCAATAGAAGAAACTTTTGTGCTGTCTAAAGAAAGTAGGTTTCTGGCAAATTCCAAATCAGTAAAAACATACTTTGTATCTAAATCTTCATTTACTTGATACACACCAGAAACAACCACGTTTTCTTTGGTAAAAGCTTCGGAAGGGTCTAAGGCATTTAGTTGCCCTGTTCCTGGTTTAGGTACGTAAATTTCCAATAAATTGGCATAATCGTTTACACCCATAGACAGTTTTGCAATCGTGGAAAGTCCAACAACTACTTGATGTTCTTGGGGAACAAACCATTCTCCAAAATACATAATGCTATCCAGTTGCGTAACGTTTCCATAAAGAGAATCAACACCCTTTATATAAGCAATGTGGTTTTTCCCTTTGTAATGAAGAAAAACGCGCTCCTCAATTATTTCCGAAAAGTTTTTAATCCCTTCAACTTGTTTCAGTTGTTGTTTTTGTGCTTCCGTAAAAGTGATTGTTTTTCCGCTTTCGGGAAGTATTTTTAGGTCGCTATCAAATTCATTTGTAAACTGAAGACTGTAATCTTTCAAACCAGAAAAGCCTGAAAGCACTATAAACAAAGCCATTGCGCCAACCACTACGCCAGTTGCTGCAATACCTGTAATAATATTAATAGCATTGTTGCTGCTCTTAGAAAATAAATATCGCTTGGCGATGTAGAGCGAAAAATTCAAGTTATGATTTTTTTCGATTAGGAAGTAAATCAGGATTTTTCAACGGATTATCTTCGCCTTTTACAGCTTTATCAATCTTTTCAATATATTCCAACGAGTCGTCATTATAAAAGGAAAGATCGGGCATTTTACGAAGTTGATGCTTTGTAAGTTGTGCAATTTGATGCTTTATGTTTGGCTTATTTTTATTAAGCTCTACTACAATTGCTTCAGCCTTATCTGCCGGAAACACACTTACATAAACCTTAGAAATAGAAAGGTCTGTGGTTACGGTTACTTTACTCACCGAAATAATAATACCCATCTGCCCAGCTTCGCGAAGCATATTTTGAAGTACGTTTGCCAAATCATTCTGTAAAACGCTGGCTATTTTCTTTTGTCTGTTACTTTCTTCCATAACTGCAAAAATAGAACAATAAAGCGTAAGGTTTGTTAATGAAGGTTGAAGGTTGTTGAAATTCAATAGAATTAAGTTTGTATTTTTGGTTGAAATATAATTTTCTAATGGAAAAAATAGAACACATTGGTATTGCAGTAAAAAATATTAAAGAGGCAAACAAAATATATGAGGCTTTATTGGGAACAGCACCGTACAAAAGCGAAAAAGTAGCAAGTGAAGGTGTTGAAACTTCTTTTTTTAGAAGTGGCGAGAGTAAAATAGAGCTTTTAGAAGCTACAAATCCTGAAAGTCCAATCGCAAAATTTATTGAAAAGCGGGGTGAAGGCATTCATCATATAGCTTTTGCAGTAAAAGACATAAAATCTGAAATGGAACGACTAAAAAAAGAAGGTTTTATTTTATTGAATGAAACCCCTAAAAAAGGTGCTGATAATAAGCTTGTTGCCTTCCTACACCCTAAATCTGCGAACGGAGTTTTAGTAGAACTTTGCCAAGAAATTAATAATAAGTAAAAATAGTTTTGCTGTATTTGTAAAGTGTTTTACATTTGCAGCCTATTAACGGTCCCATAGCTCAGCTGGTTAGAGCA
>CAZFUX010000101.1:0-8607 GCA_964522085.1 uncultured Aequorivita sp. | reverse complement strand
TTTTCAAATTATTAAACCCGATTTTTCGGGTTCCTATGTGTAGTGAGTATACTTCCAATTACGAGGTATAAAGAAACGCCCAATACATCAGCCCAAACTGCAAAGGAATCCGGAGTATAAGCACCCATTTAGGTAGTTTCATAGCAGCATATTCATTCTGAAGCATATAAATATAAATATGAATGGGTATAAAGACTATTAGCATAGCTATAATACCCCAAGCAGCACCTTCTTGAGTGTTTTTATTCATTATCATAAATCCTAAAACCATTTCGGTAAGGCCACTTACCATAACCATCGTATTATGCGCTGGTATGTAAGGCGGCATAATGCGTTCGTATAGTTTGGGTTTTCTAAAGTGGTTCATTCCGGCAAGCACAAACAGCACGCCCATTAAATATTGATGCCAAGGTAACATAGGTTATAATTTTGGTTTTAAAAGTAATCTTTTTGATATTCTTGTTTGGTTTCAATTTCTTAAAATAAAGATTTTTTTAATTTGCCAGTATGATTATAATAAAAGATCAAGGACATTTTCACATTGTTGTAGAGAATACTATTAGAATATGAAAGCCTCCCTGTTTTTAGCAGGAAGGCTTTCTTTTTAAAATATAATATGAATTACAATAAAGGTTTACTCTTTTATCAAGCGCTTTACAGAGCTTGCGTTTTCACCTGTAATTTGTACCATATATACACCAGTGGCAAGAGATGAAACATCTATTGCTTTATCACCTTGCATAGTGCTTAGGTTTATTTGGTTTACAAGTCTTCCGTTTATATCGTAGATCATCATTTTCTCTAAAGAAATGTTGGTCTTGTTCATAAGGGTAACTACATTACTTGCTGGGTTTGGATATAAAATTAAACCAGCATCCAATACGTTTTCACCTGCTCCAAGAATGGTTTTCACAGTAAGTACAAAGCTACATTCAGATACGTTTCCGTATTCATCCTCTGCAGTTAAAGTAATAGTATGTGGGCCTTCAGGAAGCGCTGCTCCAACAACTGGAGACTGGCTTGTGATAGTCACTGGATCTGTACAGTTATCTTCAGCAGTTGCTTCGCCTGTAGCAAAGTAATCTGGTACAATATAGAACAGGTTACCTTGGCCTGGATCAACAGTTTGATCTGCAGGGCAAGTAATTACAGGTGCTAAAAGATCTACTACACTTACTTCAGTAATACAAGATGCAATGTTTCCACTCGCGTCACTTACAAATACAGTAATCATTAAATTGGTTCCTACATCTGCACAGCTTACTTCAGGAATACTTGCTGCAATTGTACTAATACCACAAGCTTCTTCAATATTTAAAAGTAGGTCGTAAGGATCTATAGTAGTAGTTCCATCAGGTCCAAGCTCAATAATTACAAGGTTACCACCACCACCAGGTTTACAAGTAATTACTGGTGCAATATTGTCTATTACATTTATTGTTGCAAAGCAAGTTGATGCGTTTCCACTATCGTCAGTGACTGTAACCTCAATTAGATTCTCACCTAAATCTGCGCAAGTAAAGTCAAGACCACCGCCGCTAGATACAACATTGTAGCTTATTGCTCCATTCCAAATACGTGGAGTAAATACTGAGCCTGTAAACAATCCACTTACTGCAGATCCTAACGCTATTGAAAGATCATCGTTAGAATAATTTTGGTTTGTACCATCTCCATTTGTATAGGATTGACCTACCCCTGTTGTTACTACTGCAAAACCATATGTAGTGTTTGCAGAAAGCATAACTGGAGCTCCTAGAACAACATTACTAGGCGAATCCGTGCCAGCACCAGTCCCAGAACCAGATGCGGCTGGAGAACCCCAGGCAGCTAGGTTTAACTCATTACCTTCATAAGTTCCAGTAAGAACATAAAGATCTAAAGTAAATGCAGTCGTAGAGCTTGTGTTAATATCCAATTCGGTCACTTCAATATCAGCTGGTCCTACGGTTACATCATACATAACCGCCCATCCTGAAGAACCACCATTATTCGTAGCAAATAAGGTAGTAAGAGAATCAGACCCTCCACCACCGGTTCCTCCAGCGGTAATAGTATATCCACAAGCTTCGTTAACACCAGTTAATAAGTCGTTAGGGTCAACAGATGCCATTCCGTCTGCATCTAGGTAAACATCTAGTCCACCACCAACAGCGTCGTAGCTTAACAAGAAGTTATCTACACCAGCTCCCCAGCCCCATTGACCAAGATCGTCATATGTCCAACGAACTTGGAATGCTGCGTTTACATAAGCAGAAGCATCAATAGATTCGGTTTGAATATTCGGAATTAAATCTGCATCATAAAGAGCGATTTGTTGCCAAGCAGCACCATCAAAAACTTCAACAGTGAATGTTTGGGTTCCCGCTTCTTGGAAAGCTACATCATAACCAACCATAATGTTTGAGCCTCCAGTAAGATCATATACAGGAGATGTCAATCTTACAGCGTTAACCTTTCCACTTCCAGCAGCATCATCATCAAAAATTGCTGCGTTAGTAGGGAAATTATCACCATAAGACATAACGCCCGATCCGAAAACCCAGTCGTCAACTCCAGCTAGAATTTCAGTAGACCAGCCAGTTGGTACGGTGGCAGCTTCAAAATCTTCAGATTCGGTAATAGTCGCAACTCCTCCAACACAGAATATCTCAGGTGCTGTAACGTCTTGTACAGTAACTGCTGCAAGACAACTTGACGTGTTTCCAGAGTTGTCTGTAATTAATAAGTAAATATCATTAGTGCCAATATTGCTGCAATCAAGAGCACCAGAAATTGGCGTAATTACCCCGCTTGTAGAATAAACAATATTCCCGTTGAAATTACGAGGCTGGTATGTTCCGGTAAAAGGATATCCTTTACCTGCACCTTCAAAAATTTGTAAGTTAGAGTCTGATGCAAATAGTGCTCCAGTTGTAACTCCATTAGTATATATAAGGCTTCCAGTAGTACGAGTAACATAAAATGCAACTCTATTTCCTGCTGTAACGTTAATGCCTAAGTCAAGATTTAAAGGAGTTGGTAATCCAATACCTGCTGAAGTTATACCTGTTGCAGTTGCTATCAAAGTCCAGTTTGCTGGAGTGGTTTCAGAGCCTACCCAAGTTCCAGTTTTAAAGTAAATTTCAACATCTGCTGTATTCCCTGTTCCCATGTTTACGTCAAAAGAATCTATGGTAAGATCGTTAACCGCCTCAAGGTCGAACATATTTCCTGAGGCTCCGTTGCCACCAACAAATGTAGTGGTCAAACTGAAAGCGCCACCACTTAGCATTCCTAATTCGTAAGTAGCAATGCCACAATTATCTGATGATCCGTTATCGATATCTGTAGGCGCAAGCATATACGTTCCTGCGACATCAAGATCTACAGTTACATTTTGACAAACGGCTAAAGGATTTTCATTATCTAATACCGTAACTAGAAAGTTGCAGGTAGAAGTATTGTTATCGCTATCAGTAACAGAAAGCGTTACTGTAGTGTCGCCAACTGGGAAAGTACTTCCGCTGGCTGGAGTGGCTACGATATCACCAGATATATTTCCATCTTCAACATCTATAGCAATACCAGCAAAATTTACTACTGCACCACAAGTTTCAGTTGAATTATTAACTGCTATTGGAGCTGGACAGGCTATTGTTGGAGGGTTTCCAATAACAATAAAAGTAAAATTGTCAGGTTCGAAAATTTCATTGGCCGAAACCATAAAGTCGTCAGCAACACTTCTGTTTGGGTCTACAGAAGAAATACTGTATCCATTAGGTGCTCCAACCATAGGTTGTGAAGAACTACAGGGAGCAAGGTAGAAATTATGTAACGTCCCAGTTCCGTTTAGCAGGACGTCGGGTTGAGCACCTGTCATTACTAAATTATTGGTTTTGGCATAGCCCAAACTAATAATAAAGAACATAAATAAAAAGGTAATTTTTTTCATAATTAAGTATGATTTATAGTTATATCTCCAAAAGTATGTTAATTTATTCAGCTTTAAACCATTTATATACTCTTTTTGTTAAAATAGTATATAAATTTGGTGTTTTTATGATATAAAATAAGGGTACTACTAAAAAAGCCATTCCAGAATTCCGGAATGGCTTTTTTACAATTAGATATAAAGAGAAACTTATTTAATCATCTCATAACTTCGCTTTATAAAAGCTGTAAGCTCTTCTCCTTTTAAGAGGTTTTTGCTTAATCGAGCCAAATCAAGAGCTTGATTTACTAAACGTCCTTTTTTCTTTTCAGTTTTGGTGTTCAGAATTTCTCTTACCAATTCGTGATTAGTATTTACAATAAGATTGTACATGTCTGGGAAACCTCCCATTCCAAACATAGCACCGCCGCCAGATTTTTGCAGATCTTTCATTCTACGCATAAATTCTGGTTCGGTAATAATAAACGGATTTGTATTACTATCTAAAGCCTCCAATTGAACGCTAAATTTTTCCTTCGGAATTATACCGTCCAAAAATGTTTTTAGCGTTGCTTTTTCGTCATCAGAAAGTTTTGAAATCTGCTCGTCATCTTTTTTGATAAGGTTTTCAACGTGATCACTGTCTACACGAACAAAGGTTATTTTATCATCACTTCCTTCTAATTTCTGAAATAAATGCGTCACGATTGGCGAATCTAGAAGCAAAACTTCATAGCCTTTTTCTTTTGCTGCTTCAATATAACTGTGTTGTTCTTCTTTGTTGGAAGCATACAACAGAACAAGATTTCCATCCTTATCGGTTTGATTGTCGGTTAACTTTTCTTGTAATTCTGAAAGTGTATAAAAAACATTATCTACAGTTGGATACAATGCGAAATCCTTTGACTTTTTGAAGAATTTATCTTCGGTTAACATTCCGTATTCAATAACTATTTTAATATCGTTCCATTTTTTTTCAAAACCTTCACGGTCACTATTGAAAAGACTTTTCAACTTATCCGCAACCTTTCTAGTAATATAACTTGAAATCTTTTTCACTGCCCCATCTGCCTGCAAATAGCTTCGCGAAACGTTTAGTGGAATGTCTGGACTGTCAATTACACCACGCAACATTGTTAAGAATTCAGGTACAATGCCTTCCACATTATCCGTAACAAAAACTTGGTTTTGATAAAGCTGAATCTTGTCTTTTTGAACGCTCATATCATTGCTCATCTTAGAAAAATAAAGAATCCCCGTAAGATTAAACGGATAATCTACATTTAAATGAATGTGAAAAAGTGGCTCTTCAAGTTGCATTGGATACAACTCTCGGTAAAACTCATTGTAATCTTCACCCTCAAGTTCAGTTGGCTGCTTAGTCCACGCTGGGTTTGGATTGTTGATTATAGTATCAACCTCTACAGTAGGAGCTTTATCATCTTCTTTGGCGTCTTCTGGCTTCGGAAGCGTTTCTGTATGCATCCCAAACTTAATTGGGATTGGCATAAACTTGTTATATTTTACAAGTAATTCGCTAATCTTGCTTTCTTCTAAAAACTCTGTAGAATCTTCAGCAATGTGAAGAATTATCTCAGTTCCTCTTTCTTTTTTATCAGCTTCTTCTAACGTAAATTCTGGCGAACCATCGCATTCCCAACGAACTGCTGGTTCATCTTTAAAGCTTTTGGTAATTATTTCAACCTTTTCAGCAACCATAAACGCCGAGTAAAAACCTAATCCGAAATGCCCAATAATACCAGCATCTTTTCCGTCTTTGTCTTTGTATTTTTCAATAAATTCCTCTGCGCCAGAAAAGGCTATTTGGTTGATGTATTTTTCAACTTCGTCTTTAGTCATCCCAATTCCTTGATCTGTAATACGAAGTTCTTTTTTCTCTTTATCAAGAGTAACTTCAATCTTTGGGTTACCGTATTCCACGCTTTCAGCCTCACCAATATTTGCAAGATGCTTCATCTTTAAAGTAGCATCTGTTGCGTTAGATATTAATTCACGAAGAAAAATCTCATGATCACTGTATAAAAATTTTTTAATCAGCGGAAAAATATTATCTACTGATACATTAATAGTTCCTTTGCTCATTGTATTTATTATTTATTATTATCTATTTCTATTCTTTCAAACTAAGTCAAATAAAGTACCAAGCATCTAAATACTGACACGTTGTCACAATATAATTTCTTTAATACATTCATAAACTTTAACAGAACATTCTGTTTAACTAATAACGCAAAAGCATTAAACAGTACTTGTCTTTGTGTATTAGCTTAAAAGTTAAATTCAATTCATTTTTAAATACTTACAGTATTATGGCAGTCGCAAATAAAAAATCACCAGCATCAAAAAAACCAATTTCTAAGAAACAAGTTGGGAAAGATAAAATTATATCGCTTTATATGGAAGCTGTCCTTATGAACGAAAAAACTCCCAAAAGTGTTTTTAAATTCTGCATGGAACACAATTTTGAAGAAGCTGTATTCTACGAACATTTCGGCTCTTTTGAAGGGTTGCAGATGGAAATATGGAGTTCATTTTACGAACAAACTATTTCTTTAGCGCATAAGGATGAATCATATCCTATGTTCTCTAACCAAGAGAAAATGCTGACTTTCTTCTACACTTTCTTTGAATTGCTTACCCTTAACCGGAGTTACGTGCTTTTTACTTTAAAAGAGCATCAAAATATTATGAAAAACATGAGTCAATTAAGAGGACTTAGACAAGACATAAAACATTTTGCAGCAACATTGATTCGTGAAAATAACGAAGATAAAAAGCTGAAGGTTTTAAAACAATCTGTCACTGTTTTTTCTGAAGGCGCTTGGTTGCAGACATTATTTTTGATGAAATATTGGATGGACGATAACTCTGCGGGCTTTGAAAAAACTGACATAGCAATTGAAAAATCGGTTCGCGCAATCTTTGATGTTTTTGACACGCAACCGTTGGAAAGTGTGCTAGACTTCGGAAAATTTTTGTGGAAAGAAAAAATGATGTAATGAAGACGATAGACAAAATCCCCACCAATAAAATTCAACGTGCTTCAAAATTAATGACTACCGGCGTAAAAGTAGGTGGAAATTATTTGAAGTACTACGGCAAAAAATTAGTAAATCCGGAACATAATAAGGATGAGCTTAATGAAAGCAATGCCGAGGATATTTACGATAGTTTAAAAAACTTGAAAGGTAGCGCGTTAAAAGTCGCGCAAATGCTGAGTATGGAAAAGAATATAATGCCCAAAGCGTATGTAGAAAAGTTTTCTCTAGCTCAGTTTCAAGTACCGCCACTTTCTGCGCCTCTAGTTCGTAAAACATTTAAAAAATATTTTGGCGATACTCCCGAAAGCCTATACGATACTTTTAATGCGGAATCGGTTGCTGCGGCAAGTATCGGTCAAGTGCACAAAGCCACAAAAGATGGAAAAGAACTTGCTGTAAAAATCCAATATCCAGGTATTGCTGAAAGTATTAGTAGCGATTTAGCAATGGTAAAGCCTGTGGCAATGAAAATGTTTAATATAAAAGGAAAGGATAGTGATAAGTATTTTCAGGAAGTTGAAGGAAAATTGTTAGAAGAAACCGATTATATTTTTGAAGTTGCTCAAAGTAAAGAAATTACAGAAGCCTGTAAAAATATACCTAATCTTAGGTTTCCTGAATATTACGAAGCGCTTTCCAACGAGCGAATAATTACGATGGATTGGATGACTGGAGAGCACCTTTCAGAATTCACAAATAAAAATACCGATAAAGCAAAAGCGGATAAAATAGGGCAGGCGTTATGGGATTTCTATATGTTCCAAATGCACCAATTAAAACGGGTACATGCAGATCCACATCCTGGCAATTTTTTGGTAGATGAAGACGCCAACTTAATTGCAATAGATTTTGGTTGTGTAAAAACCGTTCCTGAAGAATTTTACGCGCCTTATTTTGAATTGGCAAAACCTGAAAACATAAACAATCCAGAAATATTTTTAGAGAAAATGTACGCTTTGGAAATTTTAAAAAAAGAAGATTCGCCAGAGGAAACAAAATTCTTTTCAGAGTTATTTTATGAAATGTTGAGTTTATTTACAAAACCATTCCACAGTGAAACCTTCGATTTTTCTGATAAAGATTTCTTCGGAAAAATTGCTGAATTGAGCACTAAATATTCAAAAGATACCGAAATTAGAAAGATGAACGGCAATCGCGGTTCAAAACATTTCCTATATATCAACAGAACATTTTTCGGACTTTATAATTTAATGAACGATTTGGGTGCAAAAGTTGAAATCAACAATTATAAGAAATACATATAAATTTTAACAAAATTTGTTTAAACCTTTAACAATTTCAATAGACAAAGCTTGGTATCTTTACAACTAAATAATAGAGTATTGAAATTGCTATGAAAAAGTAAAATATTCCATTATTTAATTGGTTAGGTTGTTTAAGAAGGGCGCATCTTTTGCGTCCTTCTTTGTTTTTTGGATGTTTCTATTTCTACCACGAATACATAGTGTAGAATAACTTACTTCTTTATTTCCTCAGAAATATTTACTGTGTTTTCTTTTTTATTTTTCACATACTTATCGAGCCATTGATCTTGTTCCCATAAAACGTGAAGCACACTCCTGAATTCAAGAACTTAACGCAACAAATCAAATTTATAGATTTGTTGTATGA
>CAZFUX010000100.1:0-8659 GCA_964522085.1 uncultured Aequorivita sp. | reverse complement strand
TTTCATAATTTAAAATACGAAAAAACTAATGGGGAAACAAAAGGATAAGCATATTGAAATTTTATTATTAACGGAGCTGGATAAGGTAGATTTATTGCTATCACGACTTCAAGCATTCAAAAGAAAATTCAACAAACCTTTAAAGGAAATCGGTGAAGCGCGTGTACTTTCTTTTATGGGTTTTGTAAACGATTATTATGAAAATCCGAAGGCTGTAACTTCAGAAAAATTTAAAAATAAAGTTGAAGCAACCTTTGATTGGATAGGTCCAGAGCGTGAAGATATTTTTGTGATGAGTTTTTATGCGTGGCTAAAAGCAAAAATGGAAAACAAAAACCTATACGAAACAACCTTACAATTGGTACGGCAATCATAAATCTTTTTTATGTGCTTAAATGTAATTCGGTGATTTTTTTTAAATTAAAAAATCAATTTCTTCAATTAACTTGAAATTACTTTTTAAGCAAACCTTTTGAATTATAATCGATTACCCTTACATTTGGAAATCTATTCAAAAATTTAAACCTAATTTTTTATGAAAAAACTATTATTCACTTCGCTTTTATTGTGCGTTACACAACTTTTCTTTGCCCAAGCAAGCAAGGAAAGTGTTGCACAATCTTGGATGGACGCAAATATGCCCATCAATAAAACAAGCCAAAGCTTTGCACTGCTTTTTAACCATGCAGGCCCTTCTGGAGAAACCTTCCGTTATTATCACACTGTTAATGGAGTGGAGGTTTTTGATTCTTCTGTTGCTGTACACGTTTCTAACAACAATCAAGTAACGTATCACGCGAGCACTTTTGATAGTGCTGTGGAAACGATAGACACAAAACCTTCAATTTCTGAAAATGATGCTTTAAATGCTGCAATAAACGAGTTGAAGATTGAAGGCAATATTGCCCAAAAGGAAATAAAACTTTATGTGTATGACAAATTGGGAAGCACTCAATTAGTTTACCGTGTAACTACGATGTCTGAATTCAGAATGGGAAACTGGGAAACCATCGTTGATGCAAAAACTGGAAAAGTATTAAGCACCCAAGACATCGCGATTTATGAAAAAGATGGAGGCCGTGAAAAAAATCCAATTAAGCCTACAGTATTAGCAACAGGAACGGCAATGGTTTTTGATCCAGATCCATTGACCAAAACAGGAAGTGCCTACGGTGGTAATTATAGCGACAATAATGACCAAACTAACCCTCAGCTTGATGCTGCTAGAACTGCGGTTACACTTTTAGACATTGAATTTGACGGTACAAATTATAAATTAAAAGGGCCTTATACTGAAATAGCTGAATTAGGATCACCATCAACAGGATTGTTTCTACAAACATCACCAGATTTTGACTTCACACGTGATGAGCAAGGTTTTGAAGCTGCAAACTGCTATCACCATATCGATAAAAGTTTCCGATACATAAATGATGATTTAGGAATTCCTTTAGTTTCAATTTATAATGGCGGTGTGGTTCGTTATGATCCGCATGGTGCCAATGGAGCAGACAACTCTTTTTATAGTGCCGGTAGCCTTCAATTTGGTGAAGGTGGTGTAGATGATGCAGAAGATATGGATGTTGTTCTTCACGAACTTGGCCACGGTCTTCACGATTTTATTACTAATGGAAGTTTGAGCCAAGTAAATGGTTTAAGTGAAGGAACTGGCGATTATTGGACTAATTCCTATAAAAGAAGTACAGGCTTTTGGGATGATACAGAGCCAGCATATTATTATGTTTTTGGATGGGATGGACACAACCCATTTTGGAATGGAAGAGTAACCAACTATGGAGCAATGTATCCAGGTGGTCTTACAGGTTCTATTCATACAGATGGGCAAATTTGGGCCACTGTACTTCTTGAAATTTGGGAAGAAATAGGAAGAGAAAAAATGGATGCTGCCGTTTGGGAAGGTCTTGCTATGACCAATAGCGGTACCAACCAACAAAACGCAGCCATTGCTGTAAGACAAGCTGCCATAGATATGAACTACACTTGTGCTGAAATTGACGCATTTACAGATAGATTTGAAGCAAGAGGGTATACATTGCCATTATATATTTGTGATCCATCAGGTTGTGAAGTTTCTGCTATAGATACTTCAAACATCTCTCCGTGTGATGATAACGGCACTCCTGGCGACGGTAGTGACGATTTCTTTACAGCAGATGTTACCGTAACTTTTGCAAATGAGCCAGCCTCAGGAACTTTAGATTTAACAGGAGATGGAACAGCAAGCGTTTCTGTAGCAGGTTTAACTTCTCCACAGACGTTTGTGGGAGTAACCTTCCCATCAGATGGTGGTTCAATTGATCTTACAGCTGAGTTCTCTGACGAAGGAGCCTGTACGCTTACAGACACAAACACAGGAACAGCACCAGATCCTTGTGTAACGGTAGGAATAAATGAAAACGAAGCCTTACTAGGGGTTTCCATCTTTCCAAACCCTGCAAATACTACTATTTCTTTATCAAACTTGAAAGAAGAATACAACGTAGCCATTTACAATATGCTTGGTCAAAAAGTAAAACAACAAAGAGTTGATGCTAGTAATAGCAGTATCAATATTTCAAATCTTAGTTTAGGTATTTACGTATTGAAATTTGAAGACCATAATAAAGTCTTGAGATTTGTTGTAGAGTAATTTTATAAACAACTAATTTATATTGAAAGAGGAACCGTTTTTTTACGGTTCCTCTTTTGTTTTAAAAAATCCTCTACAACTTTTTTCTTTCTCCCGATAACTATCGGGATTAGCACAAGAGGCCTAGTATCCCTACCAAGAATTGTAAAGGGTATATAATAAAAATCGATTAGTACTTATTCTCCTACTTTTCGTAAATAATCAATATCATTTTCTACAGTAAGCAATAAAATACTGGTGGCGGTGCAAAATACTGGGCTGGTTATACAGTGATGGCCATTCCAACTACCATCTTGGTTTTGAATTTTCAAAATACGGCCGCTCATATCGTCGTACCATTTTTTCCAATCCTTGTCTTTGTTTACCACCAAGGATTCTCCTGTTTGTAGAAAACTTAAAAATTCTTCGCCACCGTTATTGCCAAAACCATTCAGTACATCCTCATCTTGAGCCACATTTTTAGTAGATTGATATACGCTATAACTGGTAGCATATTCCGCAGCTTCGGATTCAGAATAACCAGCTTTTCTAAGGTTTACGGTTGTTACAGGCGCATTTGCCTCTAATTTCCCATCTTTTTTGGCTTTCGCAACTTTTTCTTCAGCTTGTCTAGCTTGTTTTGCGCTGGCACGTACACTTCCGCTTACGGCATAGAGCATTACGCCTGCGCCATCGTCAGTTTTTACGCTGCTTGTTTCTTCGTTATAATTACTTTTTTGATAACTTCGAGTTTTGTCTAAAACTTTTTTGTCTACATTGGCACCCATTGCCGAGGCAGATTCTAAGGCCGTGCTAGCAAGTCCGCTTTGTAAAACGCCAGCCCAGCCTGCACCTTGCTGTTTTCCTTCAGCATCTGTTGCGGATTCAATTTTTGAGACACAAATGTCCAGAGCGCGTTCAATGCGTTTTTTATCTTCAGCTTTTAAATTTTGATGAAGCATATTCGAAAAAAACTGTGCCGTAAGTACAGCGTCTATATTCTGTCCAAGTTTAGTCTGTATTTGTGTTCCGCGAACATCGGTTATATACGGATTGTCTTTTGAAGTATTTTCAACAGTTTCCAATAAATAATCCAGAGCCTTTTGAAGGTTCTCAGCGTATTTCCCTTTTTTCAAAGTATTTCCACTTCTTAGAATTGCCATCCCGACCATTGCAGTTGTTGCAGGGTCGGCAGACACCGCGTGTGGGTCTTTAACTTCTTGGTGCGCGTGGCTTCCAGCACCATAACCACCATTGGGTAACTGCGCTTCTTTCAGCCAAGAAAGCCCATCTTTTACAGAAAGATTTAAGTTTTCATTGTTTTTAAATACGCTATATTCTTCAGACGATTGCTCGCCCATAACCGTCAGAAATACACAACCACCTTCGTTGGTAAGAACGCGTTTGGTTTCGGGATAATCGCTGTTAAGAGCTGTAAAACCTAAAAAGCTAAGCCCTAAAGCCAGAGGTATTAATAGAAAGAGTTTCGTTTTCATAATATATATTTTTAAGAGATTTACATCGAAACTACTGCTAACATCTAAAATTGAAAACAGCCAGTTAGGGAAGTAGCTATTTCAATGAGGGAAAGTATTATTTAAATGATTTTCAGTTTAATAACCAATCCTTAAAGTAAATAAAACAGGTTTTGAAGCTTTTGGAATTTCATAAAAATTTCATAACAATTAAACCAAACCGAAACATACAAGTCATAGCTATGTTGAACATTAAAAAAAACACATTATGAAAAGAGTACTGATTATTTTTATGGCGCTTGCAACAATTGGAATGAGTGCCCAAAACAAGAAATCTGATAAAAAAGAAAACCGTAAAGAGATGAAGGCAGGCTTTACACCAGAGCAAAGAGCCGATTTAAAATCAAAAGAATTAACGTTGGCGTTTGACCTTAATACTTCGCAACAGCAAAGAGTGAAACAACTTTTTCTGAAAACGGAAAACAATAAACCAGAACGTCCAGAAAAAAGAAGTGAAATGACCGATGCCCAAAAGTACGAGGCAAAAAGTGTGATGTTAGACCATCGAATCGCTTTCAAAAAAGAAATGAAAGAGATTTTAACAGAGGATCAAATGACCAAATGGGAGCGTAAGCAAGGTCATAAAGGCGTAAGTCTAAGAATAAAGGCGGCAAAGATCGAAAAGGGAAAAAATAAAATAATCATAAAGTTTTGACTTTTGGTCTGATTATTGTTTTAAGTAGCTATAGAATTATTATATTATAAAATTTAAAACAATGAAAAATATAATAGCAGTATTTGCATTCGCAATAACACTATTTTTGGGAACTCAAATTGGTTCTGCACAGCAATTATCGCAAGATAATAGCAGACCAGAAGTAATAGCAAAGGTAGAAACTGGAAAACTTACGGAGTCATTGAGTCTAAATGGAGATCAAAGCCGTGCCGTGTTTAGAGCACTTGTTACCAAAGAAGTTGGTTATCAAAAAAGCGGAGATAATAATGAAAGTAAGAAAAAATTGGACGATCAATTAAAGGACGCTATGAAAAAGACTTTAAATGATGAACAATATGCCAAATGGCTGAAGACAAATAATTAGTGATTAATTATTTTTTAAACCAAGCCCCTTTCTGTGAATTCGGAAAGGGGCTTTTTCTTTGGTTAAATTTTATTGAAGCGTTTTAGCAACCTTGCCACAAGCCGCAACGGTAGCATCAAGATCTTCATAACTAAGCGCATCACATATAAACCAAGTCTCAAAAGCACTTGGCGCAATGTAAATACCTTCATCTAACATTCCGTGGAAAAATTTTTTGAAATTATCGCTGTTAGCTTCCGCAGCTGATGTAAAATTGGTAACGGCTTTTTCAGAAAAATGTATTGAAATCATGGAACCAATTCGGTTTATAGTAAATTTCACATTTGCCGAAATAAGTGATTCATTCAAACCTTTGTGGAGGTACTCAGTTTTCTTGTTTATCGAGTTGAAAATGTTTTTATTTTCATTCAATTCTTTCAGCATTGCTAATCCTGCAGCCATTGCAAGTGGATTTCCGCTTAAAGTTCCGGCTTGATACACTGGGCCGATGGGCGCTAAGTAATCCATTATTTCTGTTCTTGCAGCAAAAGCGCCAACAGGCAATCCGCCACCAATCACTTTTCCGAAAGTTACAATGTCTGCTTTTACGCCAAACAATTCTTGCACACCGCCAGCGGCAAGCCTGAAACCGGTCATTACTTCATCAAAAATTAAAAGTATATTGTTGTCATCGCAAAGTTTTCGTAAGCCTTCCAAAAATCCATCAGCAGGAGGGATGCAGCCCATATTTCCGGCAACGGGTTCTAAAATTATACAGGCTATTTCGTTTTTGTTTGCGGTAATTACTTCTGCTACATTTTTTAAATTGTTAAAAACAGCAAGCAAAGTGTCTTTTGCAGTTCCTTCTGTAACGCCTGGACTGTTCGGAGTTCCAAAGGTAACGGCCCCACTTCCTGCTTGTATTAAAAAGGAATCACTATGGCCATGATAACAACCTGCGAATTTTATTATTTTGTCTTTACCAGTAAATCCGCGAGCCAAGCGAACTGCGCTCATACAAGCTTCGGTGCCACTATTTACAAAACGTATTTTATCAATGTTTGGAACCATAGCAACTGCTAATTCGGCAATTTCGGTTTCAATTTCTGTAGGCATTCCGAAGGATGTTCCCTTTTTAGCTTTTTCAACAACGGCATTTACAACGGGTTCGTGCGCATGGCCTAATATCATTGGCCCCCAGCTATTTATGTAATCTATATATTTGTTGCCATCAACATCGTACAGATAAGCTCCTTTTGCTTTTTCAACAAAAATTGGTGTGCCTCCAACAGCTGTAAAAGCACGAACAGGTGAGTTAACGCCACCAGGAATTACTTTTTGTGCTTCTGTAAATAAGGTACTACTTCTTTGGTATTTCATAATAATGATTGATTAATTTGGAATATTATTGAGTAGGTATTAATGAAGGCTTTTTACTAAAAACTGCTGCTATTATTTAACGGGATTGCAAATAAAGCACCTGCCCAATGGAAAGTTCATTGTTTCGCAAGCCATTGTATTCTTTTAACGTTTCCACAGTAAGGTTGAATCGTCGGGAAATACTGTAAAGCGTATCACCGGCTTGTATGGTGTAGGTGTTTATTTTTGAATCGTTTGGAGTTGAGTTATTCACTTTTTTACCCAAAACATCATCGTCGTATTTTTCCAGATTGTAGCGTTCAATAATGCTAATAAGTTTGTCTGGATATTTCGGATCTGTTGCATATCCTGCCTTTCGCAAACCTTTTGCCCAGCCTTTATAATCATCTTTTCGAAGTTTAAAAAGGTCTTGATACCGACTTCGTTGCGTTAAAAACAAAGAGTGATCGCGGTATGAATATTTTGGATCTTTGTATTTCCGGAAACATTCGCCTTTTTCATCGTCGTCGTGATAGGCTCTGTCTCCTTCCCAGCCAGTATGGCATTTTATTCCGAAGTGATTGTTTGCTTTTAGCGTAAGTTCGCCCGCACCTGCGCCGCTTTCAAGAATACCTTGGGCGAGTGTTATACTAACAGGAATGCCGTATTGTAGCATTTCTTCTTTTGCAATATCTCTGTATTCGTTTATGTAATTGGCTACGCGCTGGCTGTACGAAATATTTACTGGAACTTTTACAACGGTAGGCTCTTCGGCCTTTGTGCCTTTTTCGTCTACAGATTCTTTAACCTTTACAACTCTTTCGGTTATGTGTTTTTTTCTGTGTTTTGAAGCAGTTTTTTTCGATTTGCAACTGCTAAAACAAATAGTGCTTATAAGAAGAAGGATAAGTATTCTGCCAATCATTTTATAAAATTATAGGTAGGTTTTTCTTTTTCAGTTTTTGATTCATTCCCGCAATACCTTGTAGGCCGCCAGTATGAATCGCGAAAATACGGCTATTTTCTTTGAAATGATCCTTTTTTAAGAGATCGAAAATGCCAAACATCATTTTGCCAGTATAAATAGGATCTAGCGAAATGTTGGTTTTTTCTTTGAATTCATTAATGAAACGGATTAAATCTGAATCTATTTTACCATACCCGCCAAAACAGTAATCATCTGTAATTCTGAAATTAGTTTTGGAAGTGTATTTTGTAATTTCTGAAGTTTGAAACGTTCCTTTTAAAGCCGAAAAACCTATAATTTTTTGCGTTGCGTTTGAAGCTTTTATCAATCCAGCAACGGTGCCGCCTGTGCCGA
This sequence comes from uncultured Aequorivita sp., assembly GCA_964522085.1. Lineage (GTDB taxonomy): Bacteria > Bacteroidota > Bacteroidia > Flavobacteriales > Flavobacteriaceae > Aequorivita. Next base: position 796 of record CAZFUX010000100.1, on the reverse strand, counting down.
CGGGAGCGCATATATAATCGAAATTATCGGTTTCTTTAGATAGAATTTCTTCGCACCCTTTTACGGCCAACTCGTTTGTTCCGCCTTCGGGTAAAATATAGCAATTGCCAAACTGTTGTTTCAATTCATTTAAAAAATTGGTTTCTTCTTTATTTCTATAGGCTTCACGCGAAATAAAATGTAGTTTCATCCCGCATTCTTCAGCAAAAGAAAGTGTTGGATTTTCAGAAAATTTAGATTGAAGTTCCTCGCCACGAATGACGCCTACGGTTTTAAAGCCCAATTCTTTTCCTGCAGCAGCTACGGCAGCAATATGGTTTGAATATGCACCGCCAAAAGTGAGCAAGGTATTATACTGTTGTTCTTTTGCAGCTATAAGGTTGTATTTAAGTTTTCTGAATTTATTGCCTGAAACAAAAGGATGCAGAAGATCTTCACGTTTTAGTAATAAAGTATGGTCTTTAGCCCCAAAATTTGAGAGGTTTATTTCAATGGCTGGAACCTTGCTGTTGATGAAAAGTGATTTCATTATGGCAAAGATAACTGAATGCTGTATTTAAACGTTTAATTAGACTATCAGGTTATTCTATAAATTTTGAAAGTAGGCTTCTAGAGGTTATATTTCCTCTTTTATCATAATTTTCAGATTTTACCATTCCTACTTTTTCGGCAATCCATTGTTTTGATGTGGATTGTTGGCTAACGCCCATTTTTAAATCTGTGATATAAGTTATAACAAATCAATAGCGTCCTAAACGTTTAAAAAAGAGAAAGGGAATTTTGCACCACAAAGTTA
>CAZFUX010000099.1:0-8683 GCA_964522085.1 uncultured Aequorivita sp. | reverse complement strand
TTGTGAACGCTATCAACAACAACGGAATCGTTGCGTTTATGACTTGAATCCACCTTTCATAGTATTACTTTTCATAATATTTTAAAAAAGAAATACAAACACTTATAATCAAAGCTCATAAAAAAAGGCTTCACAATGGTTAACATTGTGAAGCCTTTAAAACGTAATAAGTTTTTTCTGAGTTGCTATTAATAAAAATTAGCACGATTGTCTTCTATATCAGCTTTCTTTTTAAGTGCGTTGTATACTGCATTTTGTGCAGCAGGAGCAGCTTTTGTACTCATCTGATTTGCATAATTTACGTACGATTCTAGCTTTGGAGCAGGATTAAATGCAGTTATCTGCGCTTTATAAACCCCATTCTTACCGTCTACTAAAGGAGTAGATTCTCCAGGCTTAGTGCCAAAAGCAATACCAACAACTTTTGGTTCATTGCTAGCTCCTATTGTAGGGTTTGCCATGCTAATACCAGTAGCACTTTGTACTACAACATTTTGGCTTGCAGCAACTTCTTGAATTGTAGTTCCACTTAAGGTTTCACGAATTTTCTTTGCTTTTTTCTCGTTGCGTAATATTGGTGTAACGGTTGCAGAAGCATCTGTAGCACTCATAAGTCCTTTTGCACTCTTACGTGTAAGTTGTGCGATTACATATCCGTCTAAAATACTAAAACGTTTTGTGTCGCCAACATTAGTATCTTCGTTAAAAGCCCAGTTTACTATTGTGCGATTTTCACCTATACCAGCAATAGTAGCATCCATATTACCTAATTTATTTACTGGTTTTACTTCAAGACTTTGTGCTTTAGCTAATTCACTAAAATCACCTTTATTTACAGCAACTTCAAATTTGGAGGCGTTTGCGAAAACATCATTTATAGTTTTATCTGAAGCTTCAATATTTTTTACAACTGTTGCCATTTTAATAGATTTCTTTGGTTCAGATTGTTTTCCAACTTCAACTATGTGAAATCCGAAATCGGTTTCTACAAGACCTATTGTGCCTGCTGAGTTGTTGAAAATAAAATTGTCAAATGGTGGAACCATACGTCCAGGAGTTGAATTTCCTAAATCGCCACCGTTATCTGCAGAACCATCATCAGAAAATTCTTTGGCAAGGTCAGCAAATTTAGATTTGTCTTTTTTAATCACGCTTAAAATACTGTCTGCTAATTTTTTAGCCTCTTCTTTTGTTTTGGTGATTGTTTCTGGCGCACGCATTGTGCCAACGTAACGAACTAAGATATGTTTAGATTCTACTGAATCTGGCATTCTTTTAGTATCTAAAATTTTTGATAAATATAGTGCGCTATTTACTTTGTATGGCCCGTAAATAGATCCATTGTTCAGGTTCATTAATGTGTCTGCAACGGAAGTAGGAAGATCTTTCTGAAACATCCAGCGGTCGTAATAAGGAACATCGGAGTTTGCGTTTACAAATTCTTCGAAATCTATTGTATTTCTAAAACCTGCAATGGTGTCGTTTGCTTTTGTGTCTTGGTTAAATTCTACTTTGTCACTTAGCAAACTGGCAATATCTGTTTTTGCATCTTCAGAATCTGCTTCAGATGGTTCTTCAGCAAAAAATACATATTGAATATCTGCTTGAGCTTCACTTTTGTATTCGTTAGGATGTGCTGAAACGTATTTTTTAATTTCTTTGTCAGTAACTTTTACATCTTCATCTGCAATTTTGGTGTAAGGCACCATTACGTATTGAAAGTTTAAGTTGTCATTCTGAAAATGATATTCTTGTTCGCCTTCAGCAACAGTAGTAAGCAAACCACCTTTAATCATATTGTAATAAGTGTTTTGAAGTATGCCGTCCGCAGTGTTTTCTTCAAAGGTAAGCCATTGTCGGTACATCCCTGGAGAAGAGGCTTTTATGCTTGCAATGTATTCTTGTATTTTACCATCGTCTACTTGTCCAGCTTCGTTTAGGAAGGTTGGGTTGTTTGCCAAATTGATTTTTAGCGCATTGTCTATTTGGGCTTTTTCTACAGTAAGTCCAGCTTTTTCAATCTGTTCGTCCATTATGGCTTTTCTCAATTCACGATCCCAAACTATATTCATAGCTTGTGTAGCATTAGCATTTGAACCCATATTACGTTGGGTTGCTTCCACTTCTTCCATGAAGGATTGTCTGGATATATCTGTGCCATTAATGATACCAATGGTATTCTGTCCTTTTGGTCCAGAACTACCTTTAGTTAAAACGTCACTTAAAATAAAGGCAAAAAGTGCCAATGCAATAATAAGGATAAGGAATATCCCTCTTTTTCTAATACTGTTTAAGATTGCCATTTGATGTTCAAATTTATTTTCCTGTAATTCCTTTTAATGAATACAACAGGTTTTGGTTGTGAATTCCTTTTATGCCTTAATGTTAATCAAGGTTTTATAGGATTTATTTTTTGGGTTATTTAGGTGGCGAAAATACCATTTTCCTCCCATTAATAAAAAAGTATATTGAAAAAAATGATGAAATGTTTAAAATCTAATCTTCGTGGATGACTTTTAATTCTACTAGTTCAATTTTTGTATTGGAAACTTCTAAGATTGTAAAGATATAACCATCTATTTCAACGGTTTCGCCTTTTTCTGGAATTTCTTCGGTATGGTTAACGATAAGACCTCCTAAAGTTTCGTAGTTTTCGCTTTCTTCTAAATTTAGTTTATAGGTTTCGTTAATGTAATCCACTTCAAAACGCGCAGAAAATTTATAATGACCTTCGCCTAGTTCTTCTTCAATAAGGGCTATGCTGTCGTGTTCATCTTCAATTTCACCAAAAAGTTCTTCAATAATATCTTCAACGGTAATTATTCCGCTAGTTCCGCCGTATTCGTCAATAACTACAGCGATGCTTTTTCTTTTTTTGCTTAGTATGCCGAGTACATCTTTTATGAGCATAGTTTCGGGCACAAAAACTACTGACATTAATACTTTTTTAATAGTTGCGGGTTTTTTGAAAAGCTTGAAAGAATGTACATAACCTAATATATCGTCTATGTTTTCCTTATAAACTAATATTTTTGAAAGGCCTGTTTCGGTAAAAATTTTAGCAAGTTCTTTCGGCGATGTATCAATATCTACTGCCACAACTTCAGTACGCGGAATCATTGCTTCGCGTGATTTTACTTCGGAAAAATCTAAAGCATTCTGAAATATTTGTATTTCAGAATCCATTTTTTGCTTTGTTTCAGCAATTTCCATCTGTTCGGAAATGTAATTACCCAATTCAAGTTTACTGAAGCTGAGTTGAACAGTATCGCCTTCTGACTTAAAAATTAATTTTAAGACTAAATCTGAAATCCAAATTATAAATTCAGAAATCAACGAAAAAAGAACATAGAAGAAATAGGCGGGTAGGGCGAATATCTTCACCAAACTATTCGCATAAATTTGAAAGAAAACTTTTGGAAGAAATTCCGCAGTCATTAAAATTACTAATGTTGAAATTATTGTTTGAACCAGTAAACCACTGAAACCTTCTAGCGGTATGTATTTCATTAACAGATCGCCCATAAAGAAACCATATATTACGAGTGCAATATTGTTGCCGACGAGCATTGTGGCTATAAATTTTGAAGGACGCTTGGTTATTTTTTTAAGGACACCAGCCAAGAAGTTATTTTGCTTCTTTTCAATTTCTATATGTATTTTGTTGGAAGATACGTACGCAATTTCCATCCCCGAAAAAAAAGCGGAGAGTAGGAGCATTGTTAGTATGATTATTATACTGTAATCCATTTAAAAAGTTCAATATTCAAAGTTGGGAGCTTTTCAACAGCTTTAAACCTTGAATTTTAAATTCTGAATCATTTATTATTTTCTTCCATTTTCTTTCTAAAATTTCTTTTGAAGAAAAACATGCCGATGGCAAGTGCTACAAAAAAAATGTAAAGATAGGCGCGGTTGGGTTCGGTGCTCCAATTGTTTACTGCTTCGTATGCAAAAAATACTGCTACCACGAGGTATGCATATTCAAAAAAACGGTATGCTTTACTTAACATCTTCTATTTTGGTTTTATCGATTAGTTGGACACCTTGGTTTTTTCTGGATAAAAAGATAGTGAAATCTTGGTTGCCATCAAACCTTGCGCCGTCATTATAGGATCCGTCCTTAAATTTTATTTGGTAGGGTAGGTCTGTAAAAACCCACTGGTTTTTTTGATCCCAGTATAATTGGTTGGCTTTAAGAACCACGCTATCTGCTGTTACCAAAACTACATTTTTTCGTAAATCTACCAAACCTGTTTTGTCGTACTGTATGGCATAATCTGAATTTACAGTACTTTTCTTACCCTCTTTATCCCAAAAAAGTACTTCAATTCCTTCTGGGAATTCTTTGTAAGGAAATTTTAAATTTGAATAATCAAGTAATTTTTCGGTTAACAAATTGGTAACCAGTTTTCCAGAATCGGTATATTTAAAATTGATTCCTTTTCCTTCAGCAACAGGAGCGCCGTCGGAAAGGCTTAGTTTTTTTACGTTCTGGTAATTACTTTCACATGCAAAAAGCGTGATGGTCATAACCAAGACCATCACGCTTTTAAACATATTTATTGTGGTGTACATTCTTATAAGTTAGGTACTCTTACGCTACCGCCAACCCAGCAGTTAAATTTAACTGTTTTTCCAGCCATACCTTCACTAAAGATATCACTTTTTTGTGGTGCGCGTCCTCTGTAGCTACTTGCAGCAGCTCTTGCATTTCCTGCAATAGTGCCATCTACTCTTGCAGCTTTGTCCATCATCTCTGCAGCTAGCCAGTACATTGCTCTTTTTTCAAAAACTGTAGTTCCGCAGCCGTTTGCACTATCTGCGTACATTGCACCAATTTTGTAATAAGCAATTCCGGCAGATGGTTTTGCTTCTAGCATTCTGTTGTAATACGTTCTTGCTGTACCAAAACTTCCTTTTTTTCGGTAGTTTTCAGCAATACTGTAATAGATACGTGCTTTTTTTGAATTATCTTGTTCAAGGTCTGCAGCTTGGTTAAAGTATTTCAAAGCTTTAGAGGCTTTTCCTTCCTTTTCAGCTTGCTTACCTAAAAGGTATGCAGAAGTTGAACTTGGTTCCAATTCGTGAAGACGTACTGCTAATTTATTTGATAGTTCGCTTTCACAATCTTTAGCATCAAGTCTATTACTTACTGCTTTTATCCAATCTATATCGTTCTTTTTCTGCTCGTAATCTTTTTCGTAAAGTGGAATAAGGTTCGGGCAATCTGCTAACTGACCCAATTTTCCATTCACACTTTCTTCAACAGTACCATAAACACCTAAGTTGTTTTCATAAACATCTTTAGCGCGTTGTTCTTTAGCTGTTAACGTCTCACTATTTTCATCTTTATTCATTAAAGGAGTAAGTTTTGAAGCTAGACTGTTTTTTTCAGTATCTATTTTTGAAATTACAACATCGTAAAGATTAAAGATATCTTGAAGATCTTTTTCACCTGAATTATGTAAATCTACCGCTAATGAAAAGTACGTGTATAAGCTTTTTCCACTAGTGAAATCTTCAGGATATTTTTTAAAGGTTTCATCAAAAGCATCAAACTGTTCAGATTTTGAACCAAGATTGTTGTCAAATTTTAATTGCGCAATGGTTGCAAGTATATCACCTTCTTTAGTCTTTTCAGGAAAGTTTTGTAATCTTAACTTGTGTGCTTGTATAAGATCTGTCAATTTACTTTTATCGCCTTTTTCTTCAACAAAATACTCAAACATTTTTACGCCGTATTGATATATGGCAAGGTTGTAGTTTGGGCATTCCTTAATTAGTTTTTCATAAAAAGGAAGTGCAGCTTCGTAATTTTTTACTTTGGCTGGTTCTGTAAAGTAGGATAATGAAATTGCGCAATCATCAGGTGCTTGTGCAAATAAATTTCCACTTGAAGAAAGTAGTGCAATTGTAAGGAGGAAAATAAATCTAATTTTCATGGTATTGCTATTAATGGTATTAATCGTATAATCTTTTTTCGAACCAACGGTCGTTTAGTGAGAAACTCAAAAATGTATTTATAAAATTTTCCTGTATCAATCCAAAGTCTGTTGTTCCACGTTGACCGAGTTCAATTCCTAAATTCATATTAGAGAATAATCGTCCGATCGGTAAACCAACTCCAAAAGATATGCCAAACTCGTTGATGTCTTGTCCATTTACATTTAACCCTGTTTGTTCAAACCTTGCTCCAGCTCTATAAACCACTCTTTTAAAGTAATTTCCGAATGAATTATAGTTGGGTATGTAAAAACCACCCATTCTCATTTTTGAAGCGTTTTTATAAGTTACATTTTCAATTAAAAAAGAACGGTTTGCAAAATTACTTGTTTGTTGGTTTATATATTCGACACCAACTCCCCAAGATTTTGGTTTGCTTATACCAACGCCTAAAGTAAGTTGTGATGGAAAAGTAAAATCTGTATCTGGAACTTCTATATCACGTTCATCAACAGTATATATACCCGATGAAATTATACTAACGCTAGCAAGGTTTCGTTCGTTTTCTGATTTAAAATTTGTGCCAGGGGTATAGGCTACAGAGCCTGTAAGTTCCAGGTTTTCAGAAATCATTTTTTTATACAAAGCTCCAAAGTTAAAGCTGAAGCCTGAAAGATCTGAGGTATTAATAACTCGAGTACCATATTGTATATCGGTTTTTTGAGTAATTGATGTGTTTTCTATTTTACCGAAGTTATAATTAAGGTCTACGCCAATGCTAAATTCGGGTGTAATTTGATATCCTAAAGCGAAGAATGCTCTATTCAATCCTCCATTTCCAGTATATTGTGTAATACCGTCTGGCACATCAGAAAAGAAATCATACCCTACAGAAGTATAAGGAATCAATCCGAAACCCATACCAAATTTACCCATTGGGATACCCATTGCAATATAATCTAGACTTGTAGCAGAAGTGTTTCGGCTTTCCGTTTCGTTTTTTTGCTCGGTTGCTTTATGACTAGCCCCTACAGAAAAGTTTACCAATCGCAAGCCTGCGTAACCAGCAGGATTCTGGATGTTTATATGAATACTATCTGTAAAAACTCCTAAACCTCCCATGGATCTATTTTCGGCGGTACCGCGAAATTTAAGCGATCCAATACCATAAAATGAATAAGGTGAGGTGGTTCCTTCTTGCGCCACGACAGTAGCGGAAATAAGCAAAAATAAACCAATAACTATTTTTCTAAACATCAATGTTTGTTATATTCTAAAATACGGTTCAATCCTTCCAATAAAAAATTTGAGTTGGCAAAGATGTCATTTTTTATGCTATCTCGCAAAAAATGTGCGTCTCCTCCTGTTAAAATAACTGTTAAATTGTCGTTGTCTTTTCTATATTCATTTATAAAACCATCAATTTCATTTAAAACTCCAATCACTACACCAGAATTTATAGATGTTTCGGTACTATTTCCTATTAATGATTTTGGAAGGGTTGCTTCTAATAACGGAAGTTTTGAAGTAAACGTATTTAATGCTTTGTAGCGCATAGCAATGCCTGGAGAAATTGCACCGCCCAAATATTCATTTTCAGAATTTAAAAAATCGTAAGTAATACATGTTCCTGCATCTATTATTAAAACATTTTTTTCGGCATATTGTTTTACTGCTGCGCTAACTAAGGCAATTCTGTCTATACCTAATGTTTTTGGAGTTGTATATTTATTTATGAAGGGAATTTCAGTAGTATGATCTATAATTAAAACATCAAATTGTTGTTTTAAAAATAATAATTGTTTTTCTGAAAGGTTTGCAACTGAAGAAACAATGCATTGTTTAAGCTTAGGGAAAGCTTGAACGATCTCTTCTAAGGTGATTAAAAATTCATTTTCAACACAGGTTTTTTCTAACTTGAGTGTTTGATTATCAAATACTCCGAGTTTTATAAGTGTATTTCCAACGTCTATCACTAGATTCATTTTGATGTTTAAGATGATAAAAGTAATGAAGTATTTGCAAAGACCATAATTATAATGGATTACAAATTATCTTCTTTTTTTTAATTATTGTTTTGCAAAAAAGAAAATAGGGTTATATTTGCCGTCTCAATAATGGTGCCTTAGCTCAGTTGGTAGAGCAATGGACTGAAAATCCATGTGTCCCTAGTTCGATTCTTGGAGGCACCACATTTAAACCCGAAACATTTGTTTCGGGTTTTTTGTTTTTTACAGGATTAAGCCTAATTGTTGTGTTTATGCAATAATTGTGGTTAATCTGTAAAGGAAGAATTCTATATTTTTCACAGAACTTAGCTACAATTGATGTGCTAGAGGCATTATTATTGATTGATCTCTTTTAAAAAAGCAGCAAACTTACTAGTAGTCCTAGTTCCTTTTGCTACTAATGGCCAATCTCTTGAAACCGCTTTGCCTGTAACTTCATCAAGCCATCTGCGCCGCGTTGTGTGGGGGGAAACATTCTTTCCACGTATGGGGAAATCCTGAACTGTAGCTTCTAGAAAGAAGCCTTTAGAGTGAAGCTTAGTACCACTATTTGTATCAGGAACTATGTTTAACTCTGTAAAATAAAAGTGTAACTCTTCACCTTTGATCTCGTGCTTTGTTAAATCAAAATATACTCACTCCATTTAGGTTTTCGGGAATCTAAGATTTCACTACCTAAATTAACCGATTAATAATCAATCATTTAGCATTATTTTTTCTTGGTGTTG
>CAZFUX010000098.1:0-8711 GCA_964522085.1 uncultured Aequorivita sp. | reverse complement strand
TTTTCAAATTATTAAACCCGATTTTTCGGGTTCCTATGTGTAGTGAGTATAACAATGACAACAAAAGCATTTGGTATATTAAATGAAAAAGCATCATTAAAACCTTTAGATATTCAACGTAGAGATGTAAGAGCTAACGATGTGAAAATAGATATAACGCATTGCGGTGTTTGCCATAGCGATATACATACGGCACGCAACGAATGGGGTGGATCGCAATATCCTGTTGTTCCTGGTCATGAAATTATTGGTCGTGTTGCCACAGTAGGTAAACGTTAATAACTTTAAAGAAGGTGATTTAGTAGGTGTTGGCTGTATGGTAGATTCTTGCCAAGAATGCGAGCAATGCAAAAAAAATTTGGAACAATTTTGTGAAAATGGCGCTACTTATACTTACAATAGTGAGGATAAAAACTTAAAAGGACAAAGAACTTTGGGGGGTATTCTAATGAAATCGTTGTAGATAAAGAATTTGTTCTAAGCATTCCAGATAATATAGATCCTGCAGCAGCCCCTCTTTTATGCGCTGGTATTACCACTTGGTCTCCTTTAAAAGAATGGAATGTAAAAAAAGGTGATAAAGTTGGAGTAATAGGTTTAGGAGGTTTAGGGCATATGGGCGTTAAGTTTGCGAACGCTTTGGGCGCTCATGTTGTAATGATTACAACGTCACCTTCAAAAGCTGAAGATGCAAAAAATCTTGGAGCTCATGAAGTACTTATAAGCAAGAACGAAGAAGAAATGCTAAAGCACAAAAATAGCTTCGACTTTATTTTGAACACCATTCCCGTAGGTCATAAAATGGATCCGTATATTGGGCTTTTAAAAGTAGATGATACAATGGTACTTGTTGGAGCAATAGAACCCTTAGATCCTTTTCACGGAGGAGGTCTTATTGGTGGCAGAAAACGTATCGCTGGTTCACTGATTGGCGGAATTAAAGAAACCCAAGAAATGCTCGACTTTTGCGGCAAACATAATATTGTTTCAGATATCGAAATGATTGATATTAAAGATATAAATAAAGCTTTCGACAGGGTTGTAAAAGCAGATGTGAAATATCGTTTCGTAATAGATATAGCTTCACTTAAAGAATAGAAATTAAACTTAAATAACTTTAAAAGCGATCTTTACGGGTCGTTTTTTTCGTTTTAATAACATTTGTATTCAATAACATTTTTTAAAAATTATGTTGACGTGGCATTCCACAAAAACTACTTTTTAAAAAGTCTTATCTTTGAATATTTCACTACACATTCATTTCATGAAAATTCTTCATACTTCAGATTGGCATATTGGCAAACAACTTCATAAATACGATTTAAGCGAAGATCTCGATTTGTTTTTTGATTGGTTAATTAATTATATTAAAACCGAAAACATAGACGTGCTTTTGGTTTCGGGAGATATTTTTGATCACGCAAACCCTTCACAAGCCGCTTACAAACAATATTATGATTTATTAAAAAAGCTAATCAATATAGATTGTAAAATAATCATAACGGGTGGAAACCACGATTCACCAGCGGTTTTAAACGCTCCTGCTGAATTGCTAAAAGCATTCGATATAAGCGTTATTGGTGGTGCTACGGAAAGGATGGTTGATATGTTTATAGAAGTCGAAAAAAATGGCGAAAAAGTTGTAGTTGCTGCAATTCCATTTTTAAAAGATCGTGATATCCGGAAATCTGTAGCCGGTGAAACGTATGCCACTAAAATTGAACAGATAAAAGATGGACTACACTCTTATTTTTCAAATGTAAATGCATATTATGACGCGCATCACGCCGATGAAATTTTTATTTTAATGGGTCATTTATATGTACAAGGAAGCGAACTTTCAGAAAGTGAGCGCGATATACAAATTGGCAATCAAGCAGGGGTAACGATAAATATGTTTCACGAAATTCCGCATTACGTAGCACTAGGCCATATTCATAAACCTCAGGTAATTTCAGAATTACAAAATATTCATTATTGTGGTTCACCTGTTTCATTAAGCTTTTCTGAAAAAGAAGATTGTAAGCAGATTAATGTGATTACTGTTGAAAATAATGAAATGACAAAAGTAGAAATTGTTCCCCTTCCGAAGCATAGAAATTTAGTGACTTTTGAAGGGAATCTTGAAGAAGTTACATATAAATTAAACAACTACTTTGAAGAAACGACACTAACATCATTAGCTGAAATTATTGTAAACGAAGAAAGCGAAACAATAGAAAGACGTCAAGCTTTTGAAACACTTAGCGACGCAGAGCTCAATACCAATCTTAAAATAGTAAAATCGCGTCTTATTTTTAAAAACAAAATCCGCGGCGCAAGCGAAGCTTTTGCTGTTGGCACCGATGTAGCAGATGTAACACCAATGCAAATGTTTGAAAAGAAGCTGGAATTACAAAGCGGTTTGGAAAATACAGATGAATTAAAAAATGCTTTTCGCGAAATTTTACAAAAATTGAATTTATAGTCCATGAAAATCCTTAAAATTAGATTTGAAAATATACATTCTCTAAAAGGAGAACATGTAGTAGATTTTGGTAACGGAATCTTGGCAGAAGCAGGACTTTTTGCTATTACAGGCTCTACAGGTTCTGGAAAATCCACGCTTTTAGACGTAATTACTTTAGCGCTTTACAACCGAATTGCTAGGGTTGATAAAGCAGTAAGCAATAGTATTTTAGAAGATGACGGTGGAATAATGACCCGCAATATGAAAAGCTGTTTTGCAGAAGTTGAATATCGCGTAAACGGCAAGGACTACCGCAGTCACTGGTCTATTGAGCGAAACAGAAATAATAACCTAAATGCTCGTAAGCAGGAATTAGTAGCGGTAGCTACCGATCAAATTTTAGAATCTGGCACAAAAACTCCGGATAAAAACCAAGAGATTATTGGATTGAGTTATGAGCAGTTTGTAAAGGCGATGGTTTTATCGCAAGGGGAATTTAGCAAATTGCTACAAGCCCCACGAAACGAACGTAATAAATTGTTGGAAGATATTACTGGCGCCCGTTCCTATCGCGAAATTGGAAGGGCTATTTTTTTTAAATATAGCGGAATAAATAAGAAAATAGAATTAAAAAATGCTGGATTAGAAGGTATAGAAATATTGACTTCAGTAGTAATTGCTGAAAAACAAACAGCATTAAAAACATTAATTGAATCGAAGCCCAAGATTGAAAAGAGTTATAATCTTGCTTCAGAAAACATAAAGACTCGCCAAGAATTACAAAAGAAACAAGCCGAGCAAAAAGAACTAGAAATTGAAAAACAAAAGCTAAAGGAGGCTCTTGAAACTTTTAAACCTTTTAAAATCGAATTAGAAAAGCACGAAAAGCTTTCAAAATATGGAGTTAGTTTAAGGGAGTATGATTCCGCTATTAAAGAGTTGAATCAGCTTAAAGACGACTTGCATAAACTAAGCAAATCAAATTCAGAAGCCGAAAAAACTCAGAAATCGTACTTAGATGCAGTTTCAACATTGCTAAAAGAAAAAGTAGCTAGCGAGTCTGTAAATCAGAAATTAGATGAATTTCGAGCTAAAATAGTAACAATGCAGGCGGAGGAAAAAAAGAAGCAAAGCGATGCATCGTTATACCAAGAGCAATTAAATAGAAATGTTGCTAATATAAATCAGTTAGGATATAATTTGCCAAAAGCAGCGAAACCAGAAGCGTTTGCATTACAAGTTGAAAACTTAAGAAATACTGTTCAGGAAACGATAAAAATTTCAGGTGTCAACTCTATAGAGGAATTGAATTCACAGTTGGCATTAGCGCGTCAAGCAAGTGAAAAAGCAGCAGATTTACTTATTAAAAAGGAACAATTGCTAAAAATTGAAAGGAACCTTAATGCTCAGATAGACGAGTTAAAAGCAGCGAATCAAAGTTTTGAAGCAGATGTAAAAACTATAAAAGATTTAAATACAGATGTTTCAGAATTAAAAAATGAAGTAGAAATATTAGAAAAAAATTTAGAGCAACAACGTAAACATCAAAGTTTAGACGAACATCGTCATCAATTAGCACCTGAAAAACCTTGTCCGCTTTGTGGCTCCATACATCATCCTTACGCTACGGCTGTGCCTCATTTCGATATAAAAGAAGATTTACTGAAAGCCAAAAAGGATTCATACCAAACTAAAGGTAATTTTCTTATCACTTTAAAAGAAAAGAATAAATTTCAATTAGAAAAAATTAACGGTTTCACTAAAAATATAGAGATATTAAAAGGGGAAGAGGCTCATTATTTGGATGTTATCATCAAGCTTGCACACCAATTAAACTGGAATTATAAAGAAGATTTAGAAACCCTTGTAAAGCGCCGAGCAGATTTAAATCAAAGCATCCAGAAAATGGAAAGATCTAAACAAGGGTTTCAGGCAGCAACTATTTTAAAAGATTTAGAAGATAATTTAAAACAATGGGAGCTTACCCTTACAGCGTATACTAGTTTAAAACAAGAACGCACCGCGCTTTATAACGGACAAGACATAAACGAAAAAACCAATATATTGTCCTCGCGACTTACTAGTGCTATCGCGAGCTTGGCTTCCATAAAAAAGCAATTAAAAGACACTGATGAAAAGCTAAAAGTAAGTGCATCTGCCAAATTGAAGAAGGAAGTAGCATTAAATACAATCATTGCAAAAGAGGAAATAGAAAATCTCGAAGCCTTACGAAAGGCAATACTTCCTGAGGAGCGAGCCAGCAGAATACGGAAACAGGAAAGTGAATTAAGAGTACAAAATACCCGTATTTCTGAAAAAGAAAACACACTGCTTAAATCTTTAAAAGAATTATCGGCAAAAGATGCTTCAACTGTTTCATTGGAAACATTGAAAATTTTATTCGAAGAGTCTAAAAAAAAGTGGGATGCGCTATCAATGGATATTGGTAAAATAACACAGAGTTTGGAAGACGATGAAAATAACAAGAAACGCCAGCAAAAAGTTATAGACGAATTAAATCTTTTAAAAAAGGATTTAGCCTTGTGGAAAACAATGAACGATTTAATAGGCGATGCCACTGGTAACAAATTTTCAAACTTTGTTCAGGATCTTACTTTGGAGCAGCTTATTGGTTTTGCAAACAAACGCTTATCAGAATTTAGCGATCGCTATCTCTTAGATATCCCAACTGCAGCCGAAGCCGAAAAAAGTGATACTCTAAAGATATTCGATAATTATATGGGCAATGCACGTCGATCCGTACGCACACTTTCTGGAGGAGAAACTTTTTTAGTTAGTTTAGCGATGGCTTTTGCATTGTCTGATATTGCAGCTAGAAATGTGAAAATAGAATCGCTTTTTATAGACGAAGGCTTTGGTACATTAGATCCCGAAACGTTAGAGCAGGCTATTACAATTCTCGAGAAAATGCAAAATGAAGGAGATAAATCGGTTGGTGTAATTTCGCACGTTAGCGCTTTAAAAGAACGTATTACCACGCAAGTTAAGTTGGAAAAAGGGAGTTTGGGGTATTCTACGTTGGAGGTTGTTGGTTAGGTTTTTTAAATAATTATTATAACATAAAACGCTTACAATAAAATACTTGAGATGCTTTGTTTAAAGTAATAATTGTGAATTGACTTATTTGTGATTAAATAAAAAAATATAACTGTATTTGATGTTTACTAAGGCAATTTTTTTAGTGAAGCTATAAGTAATTCTTCATTTATATAAAATAATATTACTCATGCGTTTTTATTGTTTATAGAACTTAGACTTTTCAAATTTGTGCAATAATCTTTATTATATTTGGTATAGCTCAAATCTATTCAACTTCATATAAATATTTGAAAAAATGAATTATTTTAAACATCTGTTGTTCCTTATTCTCATTACATTTATAAGTTGTGAAAACCCTAGGCCTCGTGCTGAGGAAACAGTAAATGTGGAGCCACATCCTCTTGAAACACAAAAAACAACCATGGATAGCCTTTCAAAATCTGGAAAAGTTTACGTGCCTGTGTATTCAAATATTTACCAACGTACCAGAAACGAACGCACTTCGCTTACATCTACGCTAAGTGTTCATAACACTAGTGAAACCGATACTTTGTTTGTAACTCGAATAGACTATTTTAATACAGAAGGTAAATTAGTGAAGAAATATTTAAACAAAACCGTATACCTCAACACTTTTGAAACCATTGAATATGTAGTAGATGAGGAGGATGAAAGCGGTGGGTCTGGTGCTAATTTTGTTATTGAATGGTATGGCAGTAAAAAATTGAATCCGCTATTTCAAGCTGTAATGATTGGTGGTTTAGGCAATAAGTCGTTTTCTTTTACTACGGAAGGAGTACCTTTTGAATAATAAAAAAAAGCCCCCGAACGCTTTAAAGTGTTCGGGGGCTTCTATAATTATGGCAAACTATTTTTTATAGTTTACCATCCAACCAATTCCAAATTTATCTGTACATCTACCATAATGTGCACCCCAAGAGGTTTTTTGAAAGTTAGTATGTACTTGTCCACCAGCCGATATTTTATCGAAGGCAGTTTTTGCCGATTCTTCAGTATCCATATCTACTCCCAGATGAATATTTGTTCTATCGTTTAAGGGGGTGTCTGGAGAAGCGTCGTACCCCATTATGGTGAAATTATTACTCTTCAGTTCAGCGTGTTGCCATTTTGATCTATAATTATCGGGTATATCAATTTTTTTATCTTCGTATGTTTCAACATTTTTTATATCACCACCAAAAATGTTTTGGTAGAAATTAAATGCTTGTTGACAGTTTCCTTTATATGCTAAATATGCTTCAATTCTCATAATATTTTTTTTAAATTAATTAATAGATTTGTTACAGTTACTTTCTAAATAAGTGCGACAATAGACTTAATACTAATAGTACAATAAAAATATAGAAGATTATTTTTGCGATACCTACAGCTCCTGCCGCAATACCACCAAATCCGAAAAATAGCAGCTACTATAGCAATAATTAAAAAAATAGCGATCCAACGTATCATAATATTTAAGTTTTAAATGTTAGTATATCAATAATTTATGATTTATAATACGCAGTTTAATAACATTTAAATGATTTTTAACAGGCTTTGTTAATGTTATTAAAATGCTGTAAAATGATTTAATTCATTTTCAAAACTGTTGTTTAATTCTATTTTTTTAAGTCATTCGTTTGTATTTTAGTTTATTACAGGGGGCGTAATAACTATTTATAAGTAATTGTAGATGTGTACCCGAAACTATAGAAAGAATGAGTCGTTCTTCATAAAATTTTAAAGAGAAATATGTTATGAGGTTAGTGATAATTGTTACATTTGAAATTAAGCACTTTGCTTTATTCTTCCATTGTTATAATGACAACAATTATAAAAACAAAAAAACTCAACTAATAAATGAAATTAGCATCAATAGACAACAACACTCGAGACGGGCAATTAGTTGTTGTAAATAAAGAATTAACAAAAGCAGTAATAGTATCTGAAATAGCAAAAACAATGCAAGCTGCAATCGATAATTGGAAAGAAACAGAAAGTAAATTACAAACGATCTATGAAAATCTAAATTCGAATAAATTATCTAATACATTTGACTTTGCTTCTGTAAAAGTTTTAGCCCCAATTCCTAGAGCTTATCATTGGGCTGATGGAAGCGCCTATGTTACGCACGTAGAACTTGTACGTAAAGCTAGAAATGCCGAATTGCCCGAATCATTTTGGACAGACCCATTAATGTATATGGGGGCTTCAGATGCTTTTATTGGCGCTAATGACGATATTGAAATAGAGAAAGAAGATTGGGGTATCGATTTTGAATCTGAAATAGCTGTTATTACAGATGATGTTCCAGCAGGCGTTAATGCTAAAGACGCTTTAAGTCACATCAAATTAATAACCATTATTAATGATGTTTCTTTAAGAAATTTAATACCAAATGAACTATCCAAACAATTTGGATTTTATCAATCTAAACCTTGGACGTCATTTGCCCCAGTAGTAGTAACACCAGACGAATTAGAGGATAGCTGGAGAGAAGGAAAACTTCATTTGCCATTAGCTTCTACCCTAAATGGAAAACGTATTGGTTCGCCAAATGCAGGAGTAGACATGACGTTTAATTTTGGTCAATTAATAGCACACGCCTCAAAAACGCGTTCATTAATGGCTGGAACCGTTATTGGTTCAGGAACCGTTGCAAACCAAGGAAGTCCTAATGGCTCAAGCTGCTTAGCAGAAGTTAGATGTTTGGAAATAATAAATGACGGAAAGGCCACTACACCATTTATGAGCTTTGGCGATAGAATAGAAGTGGAAATGAAAAACAAGCAAGGAAAATCTATTTTCGGTAAAATAGATCAAGTAGTAAAAGAATATAAAAAATAACTTTCACAAATAAATATGCATCCAAATACTCGGCGGAATATATCATAACTATGAAAAAGCTTTTAGTGAAAATAACCTCAAGTCTATTTCCTAGCGTTGTAACTTCTTTTGCTTACAACCAATTAACCCATCCACAAGTAAGTAAACTTCGTGATAACGAATTAGTTACTTTAGAGAAAGCAGACAAAGAAAAATTCCAATTTAATGATTGTGAAATTCAACTTTATAAGTGGAAAGGTGGCGCTAAAAAAGTATTGCTTATTCACGGTTGGGAAGGGCAAGCAGGAATTTTTTCAGACTTAATATACTCACTCCATTTAGGTTTTCGGGAATCCAAGATTTCACCACCTAAATT
>CAZFUX010000097.1:0-8712 GCA_964522085.1 uncultured Aequorivita sp. | reverse complement strand
GAAATTGCTCTTCTTTTCGTTCTCTAATATTTTGTTGAATAGTGGGATTATGAAAATATTTAATGAATTTTTTATAGGCTTTTGCAACAACTTCTTCATCTTGTTGCTTTAGGTATTTATTGACTACTGATGTCTGAAATAATGCCATTAATTGGTCTGTGCTTTTAGTAATCTTAAAAATAGGAAATATCCACGGAAAAGGGAGGTAAATTCAACCTAGTTTTGTTCAACAAACAAAAACAAATTAGCCCAAACAGGGCTAAAAAAGGGCATTAAATGTTAAATTTTATCTTTTTTTGAAAAAAATTGAAAAGTGTGCATTTTTAAAAAACAAAAAAGCCTTCATTTTCATGAAGGCTTGATTTTACTGGGTGGAGAATACCGGAGTCGAACCGGTGACCTCTTGCCTCCAGGCATGGAACGGTGTACTTCACTTCCTTTTAGGTTGTGTCCTTTATATTCAAACCTGAATCCTTGCAGCTTGTTTGATTTGTTGATACTTGGAATGACTTTTATTTCATTTTGCTTCATGTATTGGATGTACTGGTCAAAATCCTTTGGCCTCATTTCTACCATGACCCTTTCATTTATTTTTTTAATTTCATTTCTGATGCTCTTAAAGTTGTTCTTTTGTGAGACGCTCAATAATGTTATTTTCAAAAGCTGAACTCCTGCAATATTCTGATAGGGATATCCCTGCTTTTTTTGTCTTTAGCTTGAGCAGTTTCTTTTCATAAATGGAACATCTGAATTTGATATAGTCTCTTTTCATTTTTTTGTTTTCTTTGCGACCATATTGTAAACGTAACCGCCCAAGGCACCCAAAATAATGCCTATACCCGTAAGAATTATTGCTTTTCTTGTCATAACAATTAATTTTATATGCTTTATTTAATTTGCCAGAGGGTTTTTGAAGATTTTTACGTTTTGATGGATTCAAATTTGAGGCTAAGTTTCCAAGTATCTTGAACCTATACAACAACCTTTGTTACAGAGCAGGAAAGGAAAAATGCAATACCTTTGCGCTTATATTAAAACCGTAATAATTCTGTCATTATGCCAAAGCGGATGACATCCAATCGGTGCTGAAAGTAGATGTTATAATAATCCGTTCCATGGTAATACTGTACAAAGAATCCTATGTCTTCCAAAAACTTTGGATGGTAGTAAAACGTAAGTCTTGCATTGAACCGCTTGATGTTAAAGGTGTCCCAATCGTTGATGTTATCTATAAACCACGTGGTTTCGGCCTTTAATGAGAAATCGGCTTTTACCGCTCCTCGATGCCCCATTTTCACGGGAAGCTTGTAGGCGAAAAAGGCATTATGCCAGCGAAATCCGCTATACTTGCCATGCAGCTCGTCTAGCATCCAACTTCTGGGATGCACTTCAAGGGAGCTTTTGAAAAACTTAGGAGCATTCAACCTTTTACTATATGATGTTTTTATCAGACCAAGTTCAAAGAAATTCGTGGCGAAGTTGCCACTCTGTAAATTGATGTTGCCATCGTTGTCGTAAAAATCGCCATCCTGTCCGTTGGAATGGTGGGCAAATTTCCCGAACAGGGTATAATGGCTCGCGGGATTCTTGTCCCCCGTCAAATAATAAAAAGTTATCTGCGGAATATAGCTCGGCGTTTTTACGGGATACGATTCTTCATTGTACATTCTGATCGTGACCTGTGACGTAAGTACCGCCATCAAATTCGATTCCTTCCGTTCTCGGATGACAAAACTGGGGTTAACGTTGGCCTCGAACATCAAGGGTTCCAGATTGCCGATATCCGTAGGGAATGTGATATAGCTGTCACTCTGGTTGACCTGCGCTATTTTTGCAAGGTCAAGGTTTGGCAGGCTGTCATTTTTTTGCCCATAGATCGACTGCATAAAAAAGTATATTGAAATCAGTATGTAACGATACTTTCTCATCTACTTATAAATCATTTTTGGGACTACCGTTATATCTGAATCTAACTCGAAACTAGCCTTGGAGAAATTTGGACGGTTGGTCAGTCCAATAGATTCGTAATTGGAAAAACCGATGCCCTCGATTGGTAGTATTAACCTCTTGTCTATTTTGCCGTTTTCATTTTCATCATGCAACACGTTTATAGCATATCTTCCTTTTGGCAGGTCGGAAAAAGTCAGAGACGACTTGCCGTCGTTGATGGCAGCGGTGCTTTGTTTGTAGTAGGCCTTGAATTTTACATCGGGTAGGGAGCCTTCTTTATTGTATAACGTAAATTGGACTACCCCCTTAGAATTTCGAAGTGCCTCCACTTTTATCGTCAAGGCGTACTTTTCTTTTTGAGCAGGATAATCAAACGATATGAAAACCAATAGTACGGCAAAGACCATGAAATTTTTTATCGTTTTTCCCATCGTATGGTTATTAGATAAGCCATTATAGCAAAAACAAATGTCAGGCCAGTTCTAAAAAACAAAGCTCCAACAGTTTTTGTTTCATACAATCCATCATTATTAATATGTACATAGAAGCCTACCAAGGCTATTACTAAAATAAAAATGGAGACTATCAAAGGCTTGGGCGTCCATTTCTTTAGCTTAATAAATCCGTAGGCGGCGAGAAGATAGAGCCAGCTGCTTATAAAATTTGCCCAGACTACGAAAGGTACGTAATTGCCTTCCTTGGCCCGTATGCCGAACCAATCAAAGATCACGGAACTACTCAAAAATAAGGTCAATAGGGCGAATGCCGTCAAAATGAATAGAATAAGGTATCTGAAAATTTTGCTCTTTATCATCTTATACTATTTTTTGTGGTTACTTTTTAGCTTCCTTCCCCAAACCACCATTTGGGTTTTTGCTCTTTTTTGACCAGTTTGAACTTTTCAATGGCGTGGGTCTTGATGTGTTCCGTCATTTCTTCCACCGAATCGGTCACGAACAATAACTTCATATCTTCTGGACTTATGCTCTCGTTCTCCTCCATAATATGTAGATGTTGGCAGAGTTCCTTGTGGTATTCGGAACCGAAAATAACGACGGGAAAGTTCTGAATCATTTTGGTCTGGATCAAGGTGATCGATTCGAAGAGCTCATCCAAAGTGCCCATTCCTCCAGGCATTACTACAAAACCGTAGGAATATTTTATCAATAGGAATTTCCGGACAAAAAAGTATCGGATGTCAATCCATTTATGCAGATACGGATTCGGTTTTTGCTCAAACGGAAGGATGATGTTGCTACCCACCGAATAACCTCCGGCCTCATAAGCCCCTTTATTGGCCGCTTCCATAATGCCAGGCCCGCCACCTGTCATTACTGTAAACCCTAAATTGGCTAATGCAGCACCTACTTTTTCTGCTTGTTGATAATAAGGATTGTCCGTGCCGAACCGTGCCGAACCAAAAACGGTAACACACGACCCTATAAAGTGCATTTTTCGAAATGCCTTGATAAAACTGAACATAACCCTGAATGCAAAAAAGAGTTCTTTGAACCTTGAAAGTGGCCCTTTTAGAAATATGGCTTCCTCACTCTGTAAACGATTATTACTATTGTTTTCCATTAGGTTACCTTTTTATAACTGAATACCGCCAACGCGTTCATTACCAGCGCATAGACTAAGGTCTTTATAACTTGTGGATAGATGGTCGGAAGACCTGCGCCTTTCGACATGACCATGTGCGTGACCTGTACAAAATATTTTGCTCAGTACCTGAATCTTTAATTAACCAAACGGTTAACAAATGTATAAAAAATATTTCTAGACGAAGTACATTCTTAAAGTTTATGATTTTTTAGTACTGCATTGGGTACAATAAAAATGATAAGTTGTTAAGATTTTAAACCAACGCCAACAACTATTTAGAAAATCAACTTGACTACTCTTTAAGGGGTTAACAGTCTTGTTTGACATCTGCTAATATTTCGGAACTCCCTAGTTTTTTTATCCATTCTTTTTATTGGCCGTTTTAAAGAATCCTTTGACCAAACCGCAAACCATTAACTTTTAGTGTACTATTCTTGGTCTCTTATAGTATTCTTGTTAATTGATCTTTTATGGGACTTAGATTCCTTAATCTAATATTGAAGTTAAAGCACCCTAGAGATGTGATACTTTTTCAAAAAATATTCTGTAAGAAATGAAAAAATATCCAAGCAAGTTAATTTATGTCAAATAATATAGACTATAATAATTCTTTATTTTATTTAGTTTCATTAAATACCAAATGGCACTAGTTTAAATCTTAACAAATAGGTGGTTTAATAGAAAAATCAGAGTTATGAACAATTAAAAAGGAAGGAGTTGGAAAATAAAAGGTTTCAAAAGGCCTGCTTGAAAAAAAATACTTAATAATTAAATTACTTTTGTTATTAGCAATCAATTTCTAAATTATCAATGTACCTGTTTTAACAATGAGAATACTCCTAAAAATAATCCGCACACTAATTTCAATGCTTTTTCTTGTCTCCTGTGCTTATGATATAGATTACAAAGGTGGAATTAAAGGGAATGGAATTATTCTAAAAGAAAATCGGAAAGTGGTAGGTGATTTTGATACCGTTGTTGCATCTGAAAATTTGAAAGTATGGGTGTCCCAAGCTGATGAATTTAGTATCACAGTTGAAGCAGATGAAAATATTATAACTCTTATTGACACCAATATTAAAGATGGAAAACTTTATCTACAGACTCATGAAAATATTGGGAGAGCAACTAAAAAAGTGTACGTTTCTTTACCAAATGTATCAGCTTTGATAAGTTCAACTGGCTCAATTTTACAAACTCAAAACATAATAAAAGGAGATAGTCTGTTGATAGACGCGAGTACTGGCTCTTTTTTAAATGCTAAAATTTATGTCAATAAAGTAATCATTAATGGGAAAGAGGGCACAAAATTAAGCGTTTCTGGAGAAGCACATAAAACAAGTATTGATATTAGTTCGGGAAGTAATATGGATGCCAAAGAGCTTCAAACAATCAATTGCTTGGCTAAAGTCAGTTATGGGGGAAGTGTGAAAATCAAGGTTTCAAAATCACTCATAGCAGATGCCAATACAGGCGGTAATATTTCCTATATTGGTAATCCAAAAGTGGATAAAACAAAATCACTTTCTGGAATTGTTCAGGAATATTGAATTTGATTTAACGGCAATTCAAGTTTCTTTATCTTAAAGTAAATCTTCTCAAAAATGTATAGACTCTTTGAATAATATCATTTACCAAATTTCGGCTTACTTTAATATAATTTCTTTAATTATAGGCGTTTTGTTGGGCTTATTTTTTCTTTTTTCCAAAAGAACAAACCATAGAGCAAATCGATTTTTGGGCTTCATTCTAATCATAGTCGCATTATGGCAATGTTGGGTATTGGCAACAACTCACAATTCATTTATGTATTATGGTTTTTTATATTGGATTCCTTTTTCATCCCTTTTGACTATTGGCCCATGTATCTATTTCTATACTAAAGTTACCTTGTCCAATACAATAAAATTCAAGGTGTGGGATTTTATTCATTTTACTCCATTACTTATAGAATGGTTAATTTTCTTTGGATTCCGTCCTAATGGAGGCTTGGAAAACTATCAAACCTACACTTTGATTAGTGTTAGGTTTTCATTACAATTTTTAGCCGTTATTTCAATAGGGTGCTACACCTATTTTTCTATCAAAAAAATAAAAACACATTACAATGAAAACAATTTGAACTCTGGTCAAAACTTAAAATGGTTGAGTCGCTCGATTTTCATTTTTTCGGCACTATGGCTCTTATGGATTCCCTATGCATTTATAGACAGCTTGGTTTTCAACCATTACATAAGTGACTACGATTTTTATCCTTTACATATAGTAATTTGGTTTTTTACGCTTTGGATGGCAATGAAAGTTTTTTTAAGACCTGAAATAGTCTTAGTTGAAAAAAGTAGGAAAAAAGACAAAGTAGGAAAAACGCCTTCCAAACATATATTAAAGCATGCAGATTGGTTAAATCAAAAAATGAAATCAGAGAAATACTATTTAAATCCAGATTTGACCTTACAAACACTTGCCTCAGAATTAGGTCTTCATGCAAATACGATATCGGAAACTATCAATAGTGGATTAAACAAAAGTTTCCCTGATTTTGTAAATGAATATCGTATTAAGGCTGCTATAGAAAAACTGAACAGTTCGGAATATTCCAATATTACGGTTTTAGGAATTGCCTATGATAGCGGCTTCAATTCCAAAACCACTTTTAATAGAGCCTTTAAAAAAACCACAGGAAAAACACCTATCGCATACAAAGAACAGCTTCGCAAAATTTAGTTTTTAAAGTGCCATATTACAATTTGGCACGACTCTCCTTTCTAAATTGAGTTCATTTGATTCAATAAAATGTTAACCGATTTAAATAGAGTCAAAAAATGAACTACAAAAATCTCTTACTTTTTTTCCTTTTAGGTTTATACCTCAATGGCAATTCACAGAATATTCCCAGTTTGGTGCTCAACAAGAACATCAACTCTACCTTTTCAATTGTAGCCTATGATGCTGATGAACAAGAGTGGGGAATAGCTGTCGCAACCAATAATATTTATGTTGGTAGTTCAACAATATACATTGAACCTGGGGTCGGAGCATTTTCTGTAATTGCCGAAACGGAACCGATATATGGAATCAATGGACTAGCACAATTGAAAAAAGGAATGAGCATTGAAGAATCTATCCAAAATACCAGAAATAGTGATGAAGAATCACATTATAGACAAGTTTCTGGTATCGATGCCAAAGGACAGGTATATGCTTTCACAGGTGAAGCATTAAAATATTGGAAGGGTAGTGCTGCATATTTATATGGGGAAGGTTACGTCATCATGGGAAATCAACTAGCCGAGAATGTTTTGAGTAAAATGGCAGAAACCTATGAAAAATCCAGAGGAACACTTGCGGAACGCCTTTTGGAAAGCTTGATAGCTGGACAAAAAGCAGGTGGTCAAATTACAGGAAAACAATCTACGGCTTTAGCCGTAAAAGGAAGTAATCATGAATGGTTCAACCAAATTGATTTTCGAGTAGATAATTCCAAAACACCCTTTAATGACTTACAAGTCTTATTGAATTATCACTATGGGAGAATTAGAGTAAATCAAACAATTTATGCACTCAAAATGAACAATGAAAAAAGAGCACAAGGTTTATTGCTACAAGCCGAATCACTTACTGATGGTTGGAGCGGTATGTATAGTAAGATTGCTTTAGCCCACCTTTTAATGGGTAATGAGGATAAGGCTATTACTGTAATTCAAAAGGCGCTAGACGAAAATAAGGAGTGGAAATCTATTTTGCCCGTGTTTTATTGTTTAAAAGAACATCCTGAAATAAAAAAGTTAATTCATGAAGAAGCTTTTTCTGTTAAAGATTGGAACAATGCCATTATGATTATGGTAGAATTAAATAGGCTAGACGAAGGTATTCAATTAGCAAAAAGAACATTAAATACTTATCCTAATTCTTCCTATACCCACTATCTTCTTGGAAAAGCATTAAAGAAAAATGGAGTACTAGAAAGAGCGAAATCTAGCTTGGAAAAAGCACTTCAACTAGATAAAGAAAATGTGGAAGCTCAAAGGTTGTTACTATTCTTAAATGACTAAAAATCCAAAAGCTGAAAGACTTCACTTCATAGATGCCATAAGAGCTTGGGCAATTTTGATGATGTTACAAGGTCATTTTGTGTCCGCTCTATTATCGGATGCTTATCGAGACAAGAGTAATCTGTTTTTTTTCATTTGGAGTTACTTTCGAGGAGTTACAGCTCCTGTATTCTTCTCTGTATCAGGATTTATCTTTACCTTTTTATTAGTTAAAAACTATAATCAGGGTTTTTCTAATCCTAGAGTTAAAAAAGGAGTTAAAAGAGGTGCTCAACTCATTGCCATAGGATATATATTACAAATACGCTTTTTAAGAGTCTTAAAAGGAGCTATTAACGATTCTTATGATATAGTACATGTGCTTCAATGCTTGGGCTTGTCTATTATATTAATCGTTCTGCTATATTTAGTTTCTTTTAAATTTAAAAGGCAAGTTTTTTCAGTGCTTTTGTGTTCGACAACTATTTTATTATTCAGTTTCAAAACTGAGTACGAGCAATGGGACTATTCCTTTATGCCTGAGTTTTTCTCCAATTATTTTACCAAGGCTAATGGTTCGGTTTTTACAATAGTACCTTGGTTTGGGTTTACTTCTTTTGGAGGCTTTTTGGCAGTGGTTTTCACAAATTATCATACCAAGCCTAATTTCTTTAGAAACGCAATTATAACTCTAGCTTTAACAGGATATATTTTGTTAGCTAACTCCTATGAAATAATCAGTTTCCTTAAAAACATAAGTGGGTTGTACCTTTTTGAAGAGACCATGAAAAACAACTATCTTTTTGAACGCTTAGGCAATGTATTATTCCTTTTTTCCTTTTTTATGTTCTTTAGAAACCGTTTAAAAAGCCCTTTAATTCTCAAAATCGGGCAATTAACATTGGCAATCTATGTGGTTCATGCTATCGTGCTTTATAATAGTATTACAGGTTATGGATTAAGCAGATTCTATTATCACTCTTGGTCTCCAACACCTGTTATCTTGGGGGCAATTTGTTTTGTTGTTCTCATTAGTACGGTTGTTGTTATCGTGGATAAAAAAATGAAAAGCGAACAGTAAAAATCTATTAAATTTAATGCTTCCCAAAACAACCTCTTTGTTGGA
>CAZFUX010000096.1:0-8754 GCA_964522085.1 uncultured Aequorivita sp. | reverse complement strand
TTTCAAATTATTAAACCCGATTTTTCGGGTTCCTATGTGTAGTGAGTATAGAAACGCCTATAACCATAAATTGAATAGCGTTATGTTTCTAGATACTCACGGAGTTGTATTCAAGAAAAACCATAAAGGACATAATTCGCCTGTTGCACTTCTCTCTCACGAGTTGATTCACTGCTATAACGAACTTTACGAAACCGAAGATTATTTAAATAGAAAAGAGACCTATCTGTGGGTAGAAAAAAATTGATTATGATGGCAACAGCCTATCATTTCCCAATGCCGAAGAAGCTTTCGTAATTAAAATGACCAATCAAGTTGTTGAAATTTTGGGCGAAGACAAACGCTCTAATTATGGGCGAAATTACTATCCTGTTCAGAATGTATTATCTGTTGAAAAGTTAAATCCCACTCGGAATCGCTTCAATTAATTTCTTAGAATATTCTGTTTGCGGATTTTCGTAGATTTCATCAGCATCGCCCAATTCCTCTATTTTGCCTTTATTCATCACTAAAAGTTGATCCGACATATATTTTACAACCGCTAAATCGTGCGAGATAAATATATAGGTAAACCCGAAATCGTTTTTCAGCTCATTCAGCAAATTTAAAACTTGCGCTTGCACCGAAATATCTAAAGCCGAAACAGATTCATCACAAATAACAAGTTTTGGTTCTAAGGCAATGGTTCTGGCAATTCCCACACGTTGACGCTGCCCGCCGGAAAGCTCGTGCGGATATCTGTAAAAATAATTTTCGTCCAAACCAACTCTGTTCAACAAGGTAAGCACCCGTTCTTTTCTGTCTTTTTTATTTTTCCCGAGATTGTGAACTTCCATCGGTTCCATCAACGCTTCACCAATCATTAAACGTGGATTTAAAGACGAAAAAGGATCTTGAAATATAATCTGAATTTCTTTCCGAAGACTTCTAATTTCGCTTTTTGAAAGTTTTGTGAGTTCTTTTCCACGATATTTAATACTTCCAGAAGTTGCTTTTTCTAGTTGAAGAATGGTTTTTCCCAAAGTAGATTTTCCGCAACCAGATTCGCCAACAAGCCCTAAAGTTTCACCTTCAAAAACAGAAAAACTTATGTCATCAACGGCTTTTACAATTTTCTTTTTAGCGAAAATACCCACATTACTGAAATAGTATTTTTCCAAATTGATTATTTCCAAAATGGGTTGTTTCGTATAGATTTGTTTGTGCTTTTTGGCACGTTCCGTAGCTTTAATTTCTCTAGCTTTAAAACTATTATCGGCGATGGAAGCGATTGTTGGTAATTTTGCCAACCGAACGTTTAATGAAGGGCGGGATGCTAAAAGTGCTTTAGTATATTCAGCTTTTGGATTTTTGAAGAGTTCTGAAGTAGTTGCGCTTTCAACGATATTACCTTTATACATTACAACTACTCTGTCTGCAATTTCAGAAACCAAACTTAAATCGTGCGAGATAAAAAGCATCCCCATTTTTGTTTCTTGTTGAATGGATTTTAAAAGTGAAATAATTTCTTTTTGAACGGTAACGTCCAGTGCCGTTGTTGGTTCGTCTGCAATAAGCAGTTTTGGCCTGCAGGCAATTGCCATAGCAATCATAACCCGTTGCATTTGCCCACCGCTTATTTGGTGCGGATAACTGTTGTAAATATCGTTAGGTCGCGGAAGTTTTACCTTTTCAAATAATGAAATAGTTTCTTTTTTTGCTTCGGAAGCGTTCATCTTTAAATGAAGCTGAAGTATTTCAGAAACTTGAAACCCACATTTTAATGAAGGATTCAAAGCGCTCATAGGCTCTTGAAAAATCATCGCTATTTCACTTCCACGTAATTTTATGAAATCTTTTTCTTCAATTTTAAGCAGATTTTTTTCTTCAAATAAAATAGTTCCAGATAAAGAAGCCTGTTTTTTCGGTAATAAACCCATTACTGCCAAGGAAGTAACGGATTTACCAGAACCAGATTCGCCTACAATCCCTACTATTTCATTTTCAAAAATATCAAAAGAAATAGTATGTAAAACTTGAGTATTGTTTTTCTCATTACCAAAGGAAACAATAAGGTTTTGAACCGATAAAAGAGGATTATTTTTCATCATTTCAAAGATAGCATAATAACCGATAATTAAATTTTAACAGTAGTTCGTCGAATAAAATTGCATTTCATCAGATAATGTTGTTATTTTATACAATCTTATCAAGATAATTAAACTTTTTATTAACTAAATCTAATGTATTATGAAAAAACTTACCAAATGTGTTTTTTTATTCACGTTGTTAGTTATGGGTTTCTCAACTGTAATGTTGGCTCAAAACAAGAATGATGAAAAAAAGAACGTTAAGCAACCACCAAGTCTATTGGTTTTTGATGCAACACAATCGTATGCTATTCAAAATTCGAAGCAAATTTTTAACGAAGTGTTTAAAACTTCCCCACAAACTTCGTTCACTACCCTAAAAACAGAACAAGACGCGTTAGGGTTTACTCACCAAAAAATGCAACAATATTTTAAAGGTGTAAAAGTTGAATTTGCCACGGTAACGCTAAGTGAAAAAGATGGAGCCTTACAAACATTGAGTTCAGCTTATTTTCCAATTAAGGAAGATTTCAGCATAACGCCAAAAATGAGCAATACACAAGCACTTAATAATGCTATTGCCCATGTTGGTGCAACTAAGTATATGTGGCAAAATGCTGCTGAAGCGGCCTTGGCAGATAATTATAAAAAGCCAAAAGGTGAGTTAGTTATTTTTCCAGCAATGAAAACTATTTCTGAAACGAACCGTTTAGCATATAAGTTTGATGTTTATGCAACTGCACCTCTTTATAGGGCTGATGTATATATTGATGCAATAACAGGACAGTTTATTATGGAGAACAAAAGAATCCATGATGCTAATGTACCAGCAACAGGAACTAGTCTTTACAATGGCAATGTTTCGTTTACAGCAGATAATGCTTCAGGGCCATACAGATTACGCCAAACTTCCGATGGGAATGGAATACAGACGTATGATCTTAACAATAGCACCAACTACAACAATGCTGTAGATGTTACAAGTAATTCAACAAATTTCACCTCTAACCCAACTGCGGTTCAAGCACATTTTGGCGCAGAACAGACTCATAAGTATTTTAGCCAGAAACACGGTAGAAACTCCTATAACAATGCTGGAGCAGTTATAAAATCTTATGTTAGTTATTCCACTAATTACGTTAATGCGTTTTGGGATGGAAGCCGTATGACTTATGGTGACGGTGATGGAAACAATTATGGCCCTTTAGTTTCATTAGATATTTGTGGCCATGAAGTTTCGCACGGAGTTACCGAATATTCTGCAAATCTTGTTTATAGTTATCAATCTGGTGCTTTAAATGAATCATTCTCAGATATTTTTGGTGAGTCAATTGAAAAATTTGCATCAGGAACCAACGATTGGTTAATGGGAGACGATATTGGTGCTGGCGGTAGTGGCGGCGCATTGCGCTCTATGAGTAACCCTAACGCTTATGGTGATCCAGATACATATCAAGGTGCAAATTGGTATTCTGGATCTGGAGATTCTGGAGGGGTACACACAAACTCTGGCGTGCAGAATTTTTGGTTTTACGTTTTAAGTACAGGTAAGTCTGGGACTAATGATAAAGGAGACTCTTACAATGTTACCGGAATTGGGATGGATAAAGCAGCTACAATAGCTTACAGAAATCTTACGGTTTATTTAAACTCAAATTCACAATATAGTAATGCCAGAAATGGAGCAATACAAGCTGCAGTAGATTTATACGGCGCAGATAGTGCAGAAGAGATAGCAACTACCAATGCTTGGTATGCTGTTGGTGTAGGTAGCGCCTATGATGGTGGCGATCCTCCACCTCCAGGAGATTGTCAAACGGGAGATATTTATCTATCAATTACTTTTGACAATTATCCTGAAGAAACAGGTTGGACTCTTAAAAATTCAGTAGGGACAACAATAGATTCAGCAAGTTATTCTTCATCTAACCCAGACGGATCAACAGTTACAAAAACTTTTTCAAGCCTAGCTATTGACGATTATACATTTACTATTACTGATGCTTATGGTGATGGTATTTGCTGTTCTTATGGAAATGGTTCATATTCATTATCTAGCGATGATGGTGTTATTTTTAGTGGAGGAAGTTTTGGAAGTTCTGAAGCAACGGCATTTTGTATTGAAGCTGGAACAGGTGGAGATACACAAGCACCAACGGCTCCGGCTAGTTTGGCGACTTCAAATGTTGCTCAAACTACACTTACACTTTCGTGGAACGCTTCTACAGATAATGTTGGCGTAACAGGCTATGATGTTTTTCAAGGGAATACTAATTTAGGAACAGTTACGGGTACTTCAGCTAATATTACTGGTTTGTCTCCATCAACAGCATATTCATTTAAGGTTAGAGCTCATGATGCTGCTGGTAATAATTCAGGTTACAGTAATACTGTAAACGTTACTACACTTTCTAATTCACTCACCTACTGTGCTTCACAGGGTAATAATACAAATGATGAATATATAGACAGGGTTCAACTTGGAAGCATCAATAATCTTTCTGGCAATAACGGTGGTTATGCAAATTTCACAAGTATATCTACTTCCTTACCTAAAGGTAGCAGTAATACAATTACTATAACTCCAAAATGGACGGGAACTGTTTACCGTGAAGCATATAGAGTTTGGATTGATTATAATCAAGATGGTGACTTTAACGACTCTGGTGAACAAGTATATTCTCGTTCTAGAACTACATCTTCAAACATTTCAGGAAGTTTTACTATACCAAATTCTGCATTAAGCGGTGCTACCAGAATGCGTGTTTCTATGAAATATAATGCAAATCCATCTTCCTGTGAAACATTCACTTACGGCGAAGTGGAAGATTATACAATTGTAATAGCTGGCAATGTTGTACCACTAGGATTTACTGAAGGAAACAGTCTAGCAAATTCAGAAATGACCCTATACCCAAACCCAGCTAAGTATACATTAAACATTGCTTTGCAAGATGCAACAGGCAAAGATTATGTAGTTTATAATGTTATGGGGCAAGTTGTTAGCTTAGGTATATTTACTGAAACCTTAGATGTTTCATCATTGCAAAGTGGTATTTATATGCTTGAAGTAAATACTGTTTCAAACAAAATAATGAAGCGTTTTGTAAAAGAGTAATTAGTTAATATTGATAATTAAAGAGCCCCATTTCATATTATGAATGGGGCTCTTCTTTTTTAAGATATTTTAAAACCTCCTATAATGGTGCGCCTACTGGAACAGCACAATCGTGGCCTGGTTGTCCGTGTGCTGGATTAACAGCCCCAGTGCCAGAAGTTTTCACTGGACTTGAATTGTTGTTGTTCAAATTTATCGTTTGGGCTGGAGTAGCTGCACTACCATTTAAAGGTGCCCCCACTGGAATTGCACAATCGTGTCCTGATTGTCCGTGTGCAGGATTAATAGCGCCACTGCCATTCGTTGTTGTTTGTGTGGTTGTTTGCGTTGGCGCAACATTTTTAAGAGCTTGTTTCTTTTGTTCAAGAGTTGCTTCTTGAGGAGTATTTATCGTTTCTTCAGTTGTGGTTGCGTTGTCCTTACAAGCTGTAAATAAAGGAGCCGCTACAAACAAAGCTATCATAAATGATTTAAAATTGAATCTTGAAATTGTCATAAAACGTATTTTTAATTACAATCGGCAAAATTACTGAAAATTAAATTGAATGACACCACGCGCTTTATTCATTCAGTAGAAAGTAGGTTATATAGATAGAATTTCGTCTTCGATTAATATTTCTTCATTCCGAAGTTTTAAAAATATTTGTGCTACGGTGACGGTGTCTTTTTCGCAATATATTACAATTCTGTCTATGTCTTTTTCATCATAATAAACGCCACGTACTTGGCTACCGTCTATGTCGTCTTTAGGGGAAGGAATGCCGAAAACATGAGCCATTAATTTAAGAGAAGTAAAGGTTTTATAATCGCCAAATTTCCAAAGTTCCAGCGTGTCTAAATGCGGAACTTCCCAAGGTTTTTTTCCGAAGAGATCTAATTTGAAAGGAATATCAATACCATTAATAATCATTCGGCGAGCAATGTAAGGAAAGTCGAATTCTTTACCATTATGAGCGCAGAGTAGATGATGCGGTTTATTAAAATGTGTTTCGAGAAGTATTTTGAAATCTTTCAAAATCTTAACTTCATCACCATGAAAACTGGTTACACGAAAATTTCGAACATCTCCTTTCAGTACAAAATAGCCTACGGAAATACAGACAATTTTTCCAAACTCGGCCCAAATACCTGCACGTTCATAAAACTCTTCAGCAGAAACGTCATCTTTTCTTTGGTATTGGCTTTTCAGTTCCCAAAGGGTTTTTGAAGTATCATCAAGTTCGTTAAAATTTTCGTGCTGCGGAACAGTTTCAATATCCAAAAACAGGATATGTTCCAGATTGATTCTCTTAATCATTTTTTGGAATTTTCAGCTGGGGAGTTGAAGTTTAAAGCTACGAAAAAAAAATAAACTATTCTTTTTTAAATTAAAATAATGACTGCTGCGGAGAAGGACTCTCAAGCTCCAACAACCATTTTTTACGATGCAATCCACCTGCATAACCTGTAAGTGAACCATTGCTGCCAATTACACGATGACAAGGAATTACAATTGAAATAGGATTTTTACCATTTGCAGAAGCTGCCGCACGAATCACTTTTGGGTCGCCCAACTTATTTGCCATTTGCTGATAACTCACAGTTTTACCAAACGGTATATTCAAAAGCTCGTTCCAAACTCGTTTTTGAAAATCGGCGCCTTCAGGCGAAAGCTTAATGTTAAAATTAGTTCGGTTGCCCTCAAAGTATTCTTCAAACTGTTTTTTTATATTTTGAATTTCTTCGATTCCCAAACCATTAGAAGCGGGTAAGGTAATTTCAGTGTCTGTAAAAATCGCTGAGGTAAGTTCAAATTCAGTATTAAAAGAAAGCATTAAAGTTCCGATAGGAGTGTTTACATAATCTTCAAAAGCCTTGCTACTCTCCTTCATTTAATTTTTCATCAAATTCAATACCCATTCTTTTTGCTCGCTTTTCCCAGTTTTTACGGGCTTGTAGCTGCATATCCTCAATGCTATCACTTTCGTCCATTATTTCGAGACCTAACAAGGTTTCAATGATATCTTCCATTGTTACCACGCCAATAGTATTTCCAAATTCATCAACCACGGCAGCAATATGTACACGCTGTTTTATAAATGTTTCAAATAAATCTGGGATGGGTTTTTCTGCTGAAACTAAAAATATTTTACGTTTAATATCGCTTAGCAATTTATCGCCATGTTCTTCAACTATTTCTTCCAAAATATCATCCCGAAGTACAAAACCACTTATATTATGTGTTTTGTCTTTATAAACCGGAATTCGTGAAAAACGTAAGTTTTTGTGGCCATTGTGAAATTTTTGAAGACTTGTTTTTTCATCTTCCAAAGTAACAACAGGAAAAGGTGTCATTGCATCTTTTGCTTGTACGCTCTTAAAAACCAGCAGATTTTTGATTACCGTGGTTTCATTTTCTTCAAAAACGCCTTCTTCTTCGGCAGCATCAGTAATTGCCATAAATTCTTCACGACTCATCGTACTTACGTGAGTAGATTTACCTACCATTTTAGTAACGAACATCAGCAGCCAAAGAATTCCTGTATACTTTAGAGGAAAAATAATTACGTCTAAGAACATTGCGGTAAATGAGCCTAGTTTTTTCCAGTAAGTAGCACCAATGGTTTTTGGAATTATTTCGGAAACTATCAAAATTAGCAGGGTCATTATTGTAGATACAATACCTACCATATTAACGCCCCAAATTTCAACTTTATAAGGAAGTTTTTCTGCTTGTACACCTACCAATATTGCTCCTACTGTATGCGCAATGGTGTTTAGCGTAAGGATTGCAATAAGTGGTTTGTCTATGTCTTTCTTAAAATTGGTAAGCTTGACTGCATAGGCTTTTCCTTCGTTTGCTTTCATTCGTAAAAAAGTTGGGGTAAAACTCAGTAACGCAGCTTCCAAAATGGAGCATAAAAAAGAAAATAAAATAGAAAGAACTGCGTAAACGATCAGTAAGGTCATATTCGGCTAATATAATTTTGCTAAAAATAAAGATTTAAAATCTGTTTTTATGAAAGGCTTTGTTAATTACATAAAAAAACCGCCACATTGGACGGTTTTATAGTTGTTTTTAGGAGGCTTTTAATAGCGACCTTAACATATTCTCCCATCGCTTGGCGTCTTGAAGACAAACAAAAGGATCTTTGCCAATTTCGGCTTCATTGTATTCATTGTAAAAGGTAATCTCTTTTTTACCCGTTTTCGCTACAATTTCAAGTCCAACCCAATCTAGGGTTTTTTCGGTTTGTTTGATGCTTTTGGCACGACAATCAGTTAATTCTTCCATATTAATAATATTAAAATCTGTGGAAGGATTTGATTTTGAAGTATAAACAACTTTTTTGAAACAGTGTTTACACCGATTACGCAATTGCCTATAACTTCAAAATTTTTAAGCTTAATTCCGTTAGTTTCAGAAAGTTTTGAAGCCGCTTTCTTTACTTTATTGTTGGGGCCAGAAGCATTTAGCATTAAAAAAACGATTGGTACAAATATTAATAAAAGGACGATTAGCCCTACAATTGATGCATTAAATTCCATAATGAATAATTTTAAATAAATAATAGTTTGAAAATCAAT
>CAZFUX010000095.1:0-8755 GCA_964522085.1 uncultured Aequorivita sp. | reverse complement strand
AATTTTCAAATTATTAAACCCGATTTTTAGGGTTCCTATGTGTAGTGAGTATATGACGCCTTTCCATCCATAAAATGTAATGCGATTCTAGAAAAATTTAAAGAAAAATACTAAAACCCACTAAGTTCATTTCTTTAATTTCCCCTGCTGTTTCCTTTTCTTCATTCGATATTCTAGCGCCTAAATCGCTCCGCAACAATAAATACCCATTAAACTTTTGGGGAAACTAATAATTTGCTAAATTCGTAGCGTAAACTTTAGGGGTGTTCTAAATCTTTAGAACTGAGAAAGACCCTTTGAACCTGATCTGGTTAGTACCAGCGAAGGAAAAAGTTGTATGCTATATGCACGCGCATACTTTTTATAACCGTACGTTTTTTTTAAAGCCGTATGCCTATTTCAAATTTTCCTTTTCTCAAACCCTTCAAGTTTACGGCATAT
Organism: uncultured Aequorivita sp.; assembly: GCA_964522085.1. GTDB lineage: Bacteria > Bacteroidota > Bacteroidia > Flavobacteriales > Flavobacteriaceae > Aequorivita. Next base: position 8,314 of record CAZFUX010000095.1, on the reverse strand, counting down.
TTAAAATATACTGTACCATGATTACGATTCACCTAAACGAAAATGCTATTGAAATCAATCGCGATTTCAATATTCTACAATTACTTGAACATATTAAAGCCCCTCAAAATGGTATTGCTGTGGCTATTAACGATAGCATCGTTTTAAAAAATTCTTGGACACTTAAAAAGCTGTCCGAAAATGACAAGGTTTTAATTATTCAAGCAACCCAAGGAGGATAAATTTCCATTACATAAATAAATTAATGCGTAAAACGTCATCGTTATGAAAAATAAGGACACCGCTCCCAAAGAAGGAAAAATTACCAGACAATCGTTTCCGAATTCTAAAAAAATCTATGTTGAAGGCAAAATCCACCCGCAAATAAAAGTCGGAATGCGCGAAATTGCTTTAAGCCCTACAAAGGATACTTTAACAGGCAAAATGATTATCAATGAACCGGTAACGGTATATGATACATCTGGCCCCTACACAGATCCAGCTAAAGATATTAATGTCCACAATGGGTTAGAAAGAATTCGTGAACAATGGATCCTAGACAGAAATAATGTAGAGCAATTAGATGATTTCTCATCAGATTACTGCAAGCAGCGCTTGACTGATGAAAGCTTGGACCATATGCGCTTTGCGCTGTTGAAAAAACCCTATCGCGCAAAAAAAGGCGAAAATGTAACACAGTTGCATTACGCTAAAAAAGGCATCATTACCCCAGAAATGGAATACATCGCCATACGTGAAAACCAACGTATAGACGAGATGACCGAAATTATAAAACAACATAAAGGAGAACATTTTGGAGCCGCTATTCCAGCTAAAATCACAGCTGAATTTGTGCGTGAAGAAGTTGCTAGAGGTCGCGCCGTAATACCATCAAACATTAATCACCCAGAAGCGGAACCGATGATATTGGGCAGAAACTTTTTAGTGAAAATAAATGCAAACATCGGAAATTCTGCCACGACCTCTTCCATTGAAGAAGAAGTGGAAAAAGCCGTGTGGGCCTGTCGCTGGGGGGCTGACAATATAATGGACTTGTCTACAGGCGAAAACATTCACGAAACCCGAGAATGGATTATACGTAACGCCCCCGTTCCTGTTGGAACCGTGCCAATCTACCAAGCATTAGAGAAAGTAAACGGGGTTGCCGAAGATTTAACCTGGGAAATTTTCCGCGACACACTAATTGAACAGGCGGAACAAGGGGTCGACTATTTTACAATCCACGCCGGAGTCTTATTGCGATATATACCGATGACGGCCAATCGAGTAACGGGTATCGTTTCCCGAGGAGGTTCTATCATGGCTAAATGGTGTTTAGCACACCATAAAGAAAGTTTCTTATACACACATTTCGAAGATATTTGCGAGATTCTAAAGCAATATGACGTTGCCTTCTCTTTAGGCGATGGCTTGCGACCGGGTTCTATTGCAGATGCCAACGATGAAGCACAATTCGCAGAACTTGAAACCTTGGGCGAATTAACCCAAATTGCCCGAAAACACGAAGTACAGTGTTTTATTGAAGGCCCAGGTCATGTTCCCATGCATATGATTAAAGAGAATATGGAGAAACAAATTGAAGTCTGCGACGAGGCCCCTTTTTACACGCTAGGTCCTTTAACCACAGATATTGCGCCAGGCTACGATCACATTACATCGGGTATTGGAGCAGCTATGATCGGTTGGTTTGGTTGCGCAATGTTATGCTACGTAACCCCCAAAGAACATTTAGGATTGCCCAACAAAGAAGATGTTCGTGTTGGAGTAGTTACCTATAAATTGGCAGCACACGCAGCAGATTTAGCAAAAGGACACCCTGGCGCACAACATAGAGATAACGCCTTAAGCATGGCGCGATTCGAATTCCGTTGGGAAGATCAATTTAATCTAGGCTTAGATCCCGAACGCGCCTTAGAATACCACGATGAAACCCTCCCAGCAGCTGGCGCAAAATTAGCACACTTCTGTTCTATGTGCGGCCCTAAATTTTGTTCGATGAAAATCTCTCAAGAAGTTCGCGATTTTGCAGCTAAAAATGAAATAGTGGACAATGAAGTGATTCAAAAAGAAATGGATAAAAAATCGGAAGAGTTCATTAATAAAGGTTCAAAAGTATATCTATAATTATGGTTGTAGTTATCTCCCCTGAAAAAGATATAAAAGATGAAATAGACGTGCTAAACCAACTTTTTGAATCGGGTTTAGCATGCTATCATCTCCGAAAACCAGAAAAAAATAGTGAAGAATATAGGGCGTATTTAAATCAAATTGATGCTGCCTATCACAACAGAATTGTGATGCATTCTTTTCATGAGTTGGTGAATGAGTTCAATTTAAAAGGAATTCATTTTCAGGAACAAAAGAGAAGAGAGGTCATTGAAAATAACCCTAGTGGCTATTTTAAAAACCTTAAAATGTACGGTAAAACAATCAGTTCATCGTTTCACGAACCAGAAGCTATCGCTAATTGTGAATTCAAATTCGACTATCACTTCCTAAGCCCAGTATTTTCTTCACTATCAAAAAAAAATTATGAAGGACGTGGCTTTACGGTGAATCATATCGATAAAATAATACTAGGAGTAGGGGGAGTAACCTCAAAAAACACCGAAGCTTTTAAGAAAATGGGCTATAAAGGCGTAGGGGTATTAGGGGGAATTTGGAACAGCAAAGACCCGCTGCAAAAATTTAAAGAAATTGCATTTTGAGTAAGCACAGATATATACTAACCGTGGCAGGGCACGACCCCAGTGGCGGTGCCGGAATTACTTCAGATATTAAAACATTTGAACCCTATGGATTGTACGGACTATCGGTTTGTACGGCAATTACAGTTCAAAACGATACCGATTTTAAGGACTGCGTCTGGTTGCCAGTCGATACCATTTTAGCGCAAATAACCATCTTATTCGAGCGCTTTGAAATCAATACAGTGAAAATTGGAATTGTAGAATCTTGGCAGGTATTGCTCTTAATACTAGAAAAACTGCACAGTTTGCAGCCTACTGTAAAAGTAATTTTAGATCCAATATTCAAAGCAACCGCTGGTTTCGATTTCCACACTACCGAAGACCAAAGCGTATTGTATAAAATTTGGAAAATGTGTTACATCATTACGCCTAACTATATCGAGATTCAAGATTTATACCCCGAAATGGATATTAAGGATACGCTTCAACACATAAGCAGTAGTACAAACATCTACCTAAAAGGCGGACATAGAAAAGAGAAAAAAGGCTGGGACGAATTATACCAGAACGAAATTAAAATGCTAAGTATTCCTCCCACTAAAGGTATACTATCAGAAAAACACGGCAGCGGATGCGTATTGTCCTCAGCTTTGGCAAGCAACATCGCCTTAGGAATTGCATTGGAAGACGCTTGTAAAAATGCTAAAACATATACCGAGCAATTTTTAAACTCTCATCCTTCCCTATTGGGAATACATCCTAAAATAACAGCAATATGATCCCCAAGCTACACTATATATCACAAGGTGAGAGTCCAGAGAAACACTTGGATAATATAAAAAAAGCCTGTGCTCATGGCGCCGAATTGGTACAGCTACGTCTTAAAAATTTGGACGAAGCCACCCTATTGAAAACAGCAGAAAAAGCTAGGGCAATTACAATGCAATATAAAACCCGTTTAATAATCAACGACCACTATAAAATAGCCAAAGCAGTGCAAGCAGACGGGGTACATCTAGGAAAAACAGATAGCTCTCCTACCGAAGCTAGAAAACAGCTATACAGTTGGCAAATAATTGGTGGTACCGCAAATACACTCCAAGACTGTAAGGCACTCCTAGAAAAAAATGTAGACTATATCGGTTTGGGCCCATTCAGATATACCCGAACCAAGCATAATTTGAGCCCCATTTTAGGATTAAATGGGTATGCATCTTTATTGGAATCACTTAAAACAACGGTACCCATTATTGCCATCGGGGGAATTACAATAGAAGATGTTACCGCACTCTTACAATCAGGTGTGTACGGAATAGCAGCGTCCCAAGAACTCACAATCGATTTCAATAAAATCCAGCTATTTAATAAACTGCTGCAAACTACCACTTCACCAGAACAAGTGTAGAAAAATAACCAAAACTTATAAAATGACTGATTTGCTTAAAATTGCCGATAAAACATTTAATTCCAGATTATTTACCGGAACCGGTAAGTTTAGTAGCTCACAAACAATGCAAGAAGCCATTATTGCTTCCGAAAGCGAATTGGTTACCGTTGCTTTAAAAAGAGTAGCATTAAACAATAAATCTGACGATATATTGATTCACCTTAATGAAGAACATATCAATATACTGCCCAATACATCGGGGGTAAGAACAGCTAAAGAAGCTGTTTTTGCCGCAAAATTGGCGAGGGAAGCCCTAGAAACAAATTGGATAAAATTAGAAATACACCCCGATCCTAAATTTTTACTTCCAGACCCCATCGAAACATTAAAAGCCACAGAAGAATTAGTGAAACTCGGCTTTGTAGTAATGCCTTATATTCATGCCGATCCGGTTTTATGCAAACGTTTAGAAGAGGTAGGGGTGCAATGTGTAATGCCATTGGGCGCTCCTATTGGTAGTAACAAAGGACTAATGACCCGAGATTTCTTAGAGATTATTATCGAACAAAGTAATGTCCCCGTTATTGTAGATGCGGGTATCGGAGCGCCATCCCATGCCGCATACGCAATGGAACTAGGGGCCGATGCCGTTTTAGTAAATACCGCCATCGCCATCGCTCACAATCCTGTACAAATGGCTATCGCTTTTAAACTGGCTGTGCAAGCTGGTAGACTGGCATATAACGCAAAATTAGCTGCTGTAAAACAACAGGCAGAAGCAAGCAGCCCTTTAACCTCCTTTTTAAATGAGTAATTTTAAAGACACCTTCAATTTATACGACTGGGATACCCTGAAAAAAGAAATTTATAATTTTTCTTCCGCCGATGTTAAAGCTGTTTTATTAAAAAACAAAATAACAATAGAAGATTTTAAAGTATTAATCGCTCCTGCTGCCAAACCCTTCATTGAGGAAATGGCAAGAAGAAGCAATGCGCTTACAAAAAAACGTTTTGGAAATACTATCCAAATGTACATCCCGATGTATCTTTCAAACGAATGCCAAAATATCTGCACCTATTGTGGCTTCAGTTTAACAAATAAAATAAGGAGAAAGACGCTTTCTGAAAAAGAAATTCTGGCTGAGGTAGCCTACATCAAAAACTTGGGGTATGATCATATTCTTTTGGTAACTGGAGAAGCAAATACAACCGTGGGTGTTTCGTACTTAAAAAATGCCATTCGTCTAATTCAGAGTCATTTCGCTAACATCAGCATAGAAGTGCAACCTTTAGATCAACATGAATACGAAAGCTTGATTGATGAAGGCCTTTATGCGGTATTGGTTTATCAAGAAACCTATCACAAAGCAACCTATAAAACCCATCATCCCAAGGGCAAAAAATCAAATTTTGATTATAGAATAGATACCCCCGATCGTTTAGGAAAAGCGGGAATTCATAAAATTGGGCTAGGGGCTTTATTTGGTTTAGAAGATTGGCGGGTCGATAGTTTTTATACCGCCCTTCACTTAAAATATTTACAGAAAACCTATTGGCAAACAAAGTACTCCATCTCCTTTCCAAGACTGCGACCACATGAAGGCGAAGTGCAACCCAAAGTGGAAATGACCGATGCCGATTTGGTGCAATTAATATGTGCATATCGCTTACTAGATGAAGATGTAGAATTGTCCATGTCTACACGAGAAAGCGAAACGTTAAGGAACAATAGTATTAATTTGGGCATTACTTCTATAAGTGCAGAATCTAAAACAAATCCAGGAGGCTATACGGTTGCCCCACAATCATTAGAGCAGTTTGAGATTTCTGATGAACGAACTACTGAAGAAATCAAACAAATGATACAGTCTCAAGGCTACGAAGTTGTATGGAAAGACTGGGATAAAAGTTTTATTAAAAACGTATAAAGTGGAGTTAACAGCAACTGAAAAACAACAATACAGCAGGCACCTACTTCTTGAAAATGTGGGCGCCAAAGGCCAGCTAAAGTTAAAACAAGCAAAGGTGTTAGTAATTGGTGCCGGCGGACTTGGCTGCCCGGTTTTAAAGTACCTTACTGCTGCTGGCGTTGGGAGAATAGGTATTGTAGATGATGATGTGGTTACCCAATCAAACCTGCAACGTCAAATATTGTACACCCAGAAAGATATCGGGGAAAATAAAGCTGAAACCGCTAGGGAACACTTACAGTTGCTAAACCCCTTTATACAGTTCGATGTGTATAAAACGAGACTAACAAAACAAAATGCACTAAGCTTATTCGAGCCTTATGATATTATTGTGGACGGAACAGATAATTTCCCTACGCGTTACTTAATTAATGACGCTGCCGTATTGCTGAATAAGCCCATTGTATTTGGCTCAATTTTTAAATTTGAAGGACAAGTAGCTGTATTTAATTTTAAAAATGGTCCAACCTATAGATGCCTATACCCAACAGCTCCCGACCAAAACAAAGTTCCAAGTTGCTCAGAAATAGGTGTATTGGGCGTTTTAACTGGGATTATTGGAAGCCTACAAGCCAATGAAGTTATTAAGATGATACTAGACTTGGGGTCAATCCTGTCTGGAAAATTGCTAACGTTTAATGCCCTTTCCATGAAACAATTAATTTTCTCTTTTGAAAAGGACACCACTATTGTTATAAACGATCTAAAAGATGATTATGAGCTTTTTTGTGGCATGCACATAATAATCAACGAAATGGAATTTGAAGCGTACAAAAAACAAGCTTCAAACTTTAATGTACTCGATGTAAGAACGCAAATAGAAAGGGATACGTTATACCTAAAAAGTATCCACATACCATTGAATGAATTGCCTAAAAGATTTAAGGAAATACCAAATAACAAAAAACTTTTGGTGTTCTGTGCCACTGGCGAAAGAAGCAAAGCAGCCATTAAAATACTCAGGAATAATGGCTTTAAACAAGAGCTTATAAACCTAAAAGGCGGCTTAAAAAAGTATACTATAGCAGATATATTTATTTAATACCAAGTATTTTATTAAAGGTTTTTAATTCACAATGATAAAATTGATTGAATTTTTTTCTGATTGATTTTAAAAAATCACCCATATTTTAAAGTTTTAGTGTAACTAATAAGACGGAAAAGCACTGATATTGTTACATATACTCACTACACATAGGAACCCGATTTTTCGGGTTCCTATGTGTAGTGAGTATACTATAGCTATTGCAGATGAAGCTTCTTGGACGCCTCTTTATAATGACGACACAAACTGGGATAATGGTGCTTTTATGCAAGGTTCTGCCAGTGGTGGTTGGGGAGTATACAATCCTTCATCGCATCACGTTGAAGGAACGATCGTTTTCGTATTAAAATATGCAAATGGCACCTACCGTAAATTCATCAATGAAGATTATTATGGTGCTTACACTTTTAAATACGCCACCTGGAATGGAACCGATTGGGTAGGAGAAACTACCACGACTGTCGCAAACACTAGTAATCCAGACAACCACTATAATTATTATTCGCTTCAAAACAATACAGAGGTTGTTGCGGAACCAGCCGTAGGTTCTTGGGATTTCGTGTTTAGAAAATATAATACTTTTTTAGATCCTCCAGGCGAAAACTATATTGTTACTGGAGCTTTGCAAAATCCAAATGTTACCGTTGCAAAAAATGACGAGCCAACAGGCAATGCAAATCCAAACGGACAAGATTATTATGAAGCAATAAACACTATTGGTTACGATTGGAAAACATATAGTAGCTCAGGCTATGTGGTAAACCAAGACATGGCATATTATGTTAAATATGATGAAAACACAGTATACCGTATGGTGTTTGAAACTTTTGAAGGTTCTGCTACGGGAAACCTAAGTTTCAATTTTGAAGATGTTTCAGACTTATTAGGTCTTGAAACTATTTCTGAAGGCGTTACTTTCGGGATGTACCCAAACCCTTCCACTGATAAAATGGTAAATATTGTTTACGATTTAAAAAACACAATTTCTCAAGAAAACACAATTTCAGTTTATACCATTCAAGGACAATTGGTGCATACTTCTAAAGTTGAGTCTAACAACGGTTTCTTCAATAAAACCTTGGACCTTTCCTCTTTGCAAAGTGGAATGTATATGGTACAATTTCAGGCTGGAAACAATCGCATTTCAAAAAAACTTATCTTAAATTAATATGCTTATCCGTAAGGTTCCCGAAGATAATTCCATCTATGTGATACAGCAGCC
>CAZFUX010000094.1:0-8828 GCA_964522085.1 uncultured Aequorivita sp. | reverse complement strand
ATTTAGGTAGTGAAATCTTGGATTCCCGAAAACCTAAATGGAGTGAGTATATATCACATAAATAGTTTTGAAACGGTGAAAAACCCTTTTGAAGGCCATTATCTTCATTATAAAACTAAAGTAACAAAAAGTGTGGAAAATGTTTTAGTAAAGAAAGGAGATCTTTTAGTAAAGACCCAACAGCAAGGAGTTCGTTATCTACTAGAAACATTAGAACCTTCAGCTCCTGACTCATTTTTTAATTGGAATTTTTTTGATGCGATACTTCAACAAAAAGAAGGTTTTTCACCTTACGTTTGGGAAGATATGGCTGAAAAGTTTTTAAACGAAAATCCAGAAATTAAAAAAGAGTTTGAAACCAAAAAGAAAAACGAACCCGATTTTGCGAAAAACTGGTACACACAATTAGACTAGATTCATAAAAAATCGCCTAATTACGAAAAATCACACCTCCGTTATCCTATCGTTCGGGTGGGTGGTTAAGTATTCTTTCGGGAAAAGAAGTTTTATGTTTTCGTAGGAATCTAGCAACGCTTTTTGCGATTTTTCAAAATTCTTCCATTTTACTTTTTTGATGCCTTCCTGAGGTTCAGGAACTAGCGGCCCCTCATAATCGCTAAACATTTCGTGCCAATAGGTTATTTTTAACCTGAACTTATTATTACGAGTAAAAACGTGATATGTTGTCATTAAAAAATCGCGAATTTCTAAATCTTGAACACCAGTTTCCTCTATAACTTCACGAAGAGCAGCTTCTTCGTAGGTTTCGCCTTTTTCAACTTTACCTTTTGGAAGATCCCATTTTTTGTTTCTTCGAATAAAAAGAATCTCTTTTTTACTGTTGTAAACCATTCCGCCAGCGGCTTCAACCACTTTAATTTTCTTCCGAAGAAAGCGTTCTAGTTTTTCCGCATTTTTGTGATATAAGTTCACATAAAGCAGTTCGCCATTATTTATTTTCTTTACCAATTTCTTAAAATGGGCCTCTTTTAAGGGTATGGTAGTATAATGCTCGCCAATATTTTTTTCGGTGGAAAGAATTATAGGAATATCTTTTACAAAAACTTTATACATTTGCACAATGGTATTAAATAAAGAAACGGCGCAAAAAACCGCTGCATTGCTCTTGCAAATTAATGCAATAAAATTACAACCGCAAAACCCTTTTACTTGGGCTTCAGGTTGGAAATCGCCAATTTATTGCGATAATCGTGTTACACTTTCCTATCCAATAATACGGAATTACATTCGCGAAAACCTCGCAAAGCAAATTGAGGAAACCTACGGAAAGCCCGAAATGATTGCTGGTGTAGCTACGGGAGCAATAGGAATGGGTGCATTGGTGGCAGACTATTTAAACGTTCCTTTTTGTTACGTCCGTCCCGAAGCAAAGGGACACGGACGTCAAAATAAAATTGAAGGCTATTTAGAACCAAACACAAAAGTTGTGGTTGTTGAAGACTTAATAAGCACTGGAAAAAGCAGCTTAATGGCTGTAGAAGCTTTAAAAGAAGCCAATGCGAACGTAAAAGGAATGTTTGCAATTTTCAGCTATGGTTTTGCTACTGCGGAAGAAAATTTTAGAAATGCAAAGGTTACTTTAAATACGTTGAGCAATTATGAAATGTTATTAGAAGAAGCTGAAAAATCGAAGTATATAAATGCTGAAGAAGCAGCCTTACTTGGTGAATGGCGGAAAAGTCCTGATACGTGGAAACAATAAATTCTATAGAATGAAACAACTAAATTTGCTCATTGGAATTTTAATTGGAATAACATTATTCTCTTGTTCGGCAAAGGATGATGGCGTCTCAGATGGTGGCTCTGGATTTAATATTTATGGGGAAAATTATTCAACACCAAATGGATATATTTTCACACCTTTTGATGGTGCAAGTAATAAGGCTCAAGCAATTTTTATCTCAAATGGAACAGTTATAAATAATGAGTATTATGGAAACAGTTATTGTGATTTTTCAAATGATTTAACACAAGAGGTTTTTTTCTATATTTGGCCAACTTTAATAACAGAATTGACCGATGGTACATATACATATGATTTAAATGTAGATGAACCCAATTTGTCCGATTTAAATAATGTTTCTTTTGGTTTTAATATAAGTATGATAGATAATTGTCATTATGGTGGTTACTCAATAAGACTTGGTGAAATCGAAAGTGGTAGTTTAACCATTGAAGTTTCTGGAAACACATATAAACTTTCATATTCTTTTCAATTAGTTAATGATGAAATTATAAAAGGAAATTTTAAAGGAGAGCTTCAATTAATTCAGGACTTTTCATAAAATTCACATAGTCGCTAATTACAAAAAAGAATAAAAAATATCCAAATGAAACTAAACAGTAAAAAAGTAACCACCAAAAAATCTGCAGCAGATCTTTGCGATTATTTGACCGATGTAAAGAATTTTGAAAGCCTGATGCCTGAAAACATTAGCAAATTTGAGGTTATAAGAGAAGATGCATTTGTTTTCGCATTAAAAGGAATGCCCGAAATTGCGCTGGAAGTAAAAGAAATTGAAAAACCAAACAAAGTTATTTTAGGAGCAATCAGTGATAAAATTCCGTTTACATTAACAGGAAGTATTGAGGCAGTTTCTGAAAATACTTCAACAGTAGAGTTGCTTTTTGAAGGCGAATTCAACTCCATGATGGCTATGATGATTAAAGGTCCAATTTCAAAATTTATTGAAACGCTCGCCACTAACTTGAAGCAGATTTAATTTCTTTTGCAGATAATTAACAAGGTTTCGACTCCGATCAACGAGACAAATCACGTTTTTCAATAAATAAATTTCAATTCTTTAAGCTGAAATTTTTTCAACGAAGTAACTTCAGTTTCCATCAAAAGCTCTCCAATTTCAGAAACTCCTTTGATTATTCCATTAAAACGTAAACCGTCAGGATTTTCAAATACTGAAACTTTATCTTTTTGAAATAAATTGTTTTCGTAGTGCTTTTTCATTTCAGAAAAATCTTGTACCGAAAGATTTTCTAACTTTCTAAATACAGATTTCAAAACCAAATTTAAAACTTCATCTAAATTAAAATGGCTACCAGTTTCAAGCTTCATTGAGCTTGCTTGTGGCAAATTTGGAAAATCGGTTTCATTCAAATTAAGTCCAATTCCTATAACGGCATATTTCACTGAACTTCCTTCTAGTACATTTTCAATTAAAATACCGCCAATTTTTTTATTGGCTGACATTATGTCGTTTGGCCATTTTACTGCAATATTTGGAACATTTAGACCTCTCAAAACCTCAGAAATTGCCAGCGAAACCGCCATAGAAAGTATAAATTGTCTATTTGCAAACAAACCGCTAAACTCTTTAAAGACACTAAAAGTAAGGCTTTCTTCTTTGCGCGACACCCAACCGTTGCCCATTTGCCCACGACCCGAAAGTTGGATTTCTGCAACCACCACAGTTTTGTCTTGAAGTCGCGTTTCTTTTGCCAATTGTTTCAAGTAACTATTGGTAGAATCGGTGGCATTAAGTTTGATTATCTTCAAAACAGAAATTTAAGTTTAGTATTACGTTTTTAAAGGCTTCAAGAAACAAAAAAGTAATAACTTTGCGGCCAAAGAAAAGAAAAAATAATTAATGCAGAAAAAATTCGCAGAAACAGATCAACTTATTGCTCAAATAATTAGAGGGGTTGAAGATGTAAAAGGACAGGATATTGAAATTCTTGATCTTAGAGACTTAGAAAACACAGCTTGTGACTATTTTATAATATGCAATGGTACCAGTAACACACAGATAAATGCCATTGTGAATTCCGTTAGTAGATCCGTAAGCAAAGCGCTTAAAGAAAACCCGTGGCACGTTGAAGGTAGCGACAACTCGGAGTGGATACTTATGGATTATGTGCACGTTGTTGTACACGTTTTTCAGAAGCATATTCGTGAATTTTATGATATTGAGGGGCTTTGGGGCGATGCAAAATCGGTTAAAATAGAAACAACAAACTAAAAAGAAAATAGCCCTATGGCCGAAGAAAATAAAAATAAGAAGAAAGACATCAAAAAACCAAAACCCAATTATTATTGGATTTACGGAGCAATAATTCTGCTCTTTTTTGGTATTCAAATTTTTGGCGGTGGTAGTTGGGCGCAACCCGCGAAGACCAACCAAGCTAAATTTGAAGAATTTTTAAAAGACGGTGATGTTGAAAAAGTAGACATTATTAATAAAAAAATTGCTAAAGTTTATCTTACACCAGAAGCTAAAAAAAAGGAAATACATTCCCGAAAAGGAAATACACCATCATTTTTAGAACCTGGAGCGAACGATCCAGATTATCAATTTGAATTTGGTGATCTTCAGTTATTTCAAAAAGATTTTCAAGAAATAAAAGCTGAAAATAGCTTAACGACTCCACTAAATTTTGATACAGACAATAACGTTTGGGGCGATATTTTAATGGGTATTCTGCCTTTTGTAATTATAATTGGTATTTGGATTTTTATTATGCGTCGTATGTCTTCAGGCGCTGGCGGAGGTGGGCCAGGCGGACAACTTTTCAATATTGGGAAATCTAAAGCTAAGCTTTTTGATGAAAAAATAGATGTAAAGACTTCATTTAAAGATGTTGCCGGACTTGAAGGTGCTAAAGAAGAGGTACAAGAAATTGTAGATTTTCTTAAAAACCCAGATAAATATACTTCCTTAGGAGGCAAAATTCCTAAAGGAGCTCTCTTAGTAGGCCCTCCAGGAACAGGTAAAACACTTTTAGCTAGAGCCGTTGCTGGTGAAGCGCAAGTTCCTTTCTTCTCAATTTCAGGATCAGATTTTGTTGAAATGTTTGTAGGGGTTGGAGCATCTCGTGTACGCGATCTTTTTAAACAAGCCAAAGACAAGTCGCCAGCTATTATTTTTATAGATGAAATTGATGCCATAGGCCGTGCTCGTGGCAAAAACAACATGTCTGGAAGTAATGACGAACGTGAAAATACATTGAATCAGCTTTTAACAGAGATGGATGGTTTTGGAACTAATACAAACGTAATTGTAATTGCCGCCACAAACAGAGCAGATGTTCTGGATAAAGCGTTGATGCGTGCTGGTCGTTTTAATAGACATATTTATGTAGATCTTCCAGACGTTCGTGAGCGTAAAGAAATTTTCGAAGTGCATTTGCGCCCTATTAAAAAGGATGACAATTTAGATACCGATTTTCTTTCAAAACAAACCCCAGGATTTTCAGGAGCTGATATTGCAAACGTTTGTAATGAAGCTGCACTAATTGCTGCCAGAAAGGGCAAAAAATCTGTTGGCAAACAAGATTTCCTTGATGCTGTAGACAGAATTGTAGGTGGTCTTGAAAAGAAAAACAAGATAATGACGATGGACGAAAAACGCGCCATTGCTTTTCACGAAGCTGGTCACGCAACCGTTAGCTGGATGCTAGAACATGCTGCACCACTGGTAAAAGTAACTATCGTACCTCGCGGACAATCGCTAGGTGCTGCTTGGTATTTACCAGAAGAAAGATTGATAATCCACCCAGAGCAAATGCTAGACGAAATGTGTTCTGCATTGGGCGGACGTGCTGCGGAAAAGGTTATCTTTAACAGAATCTCAACCGGAGCTTTGAGCGATCTTGAAAAAGTGACTAAACAAGCACGTGCAATGGTTACCATTTATGGGCTAAACGATAAAATTGGAAATCTAACGTATTACGATAGCAGTGGGCAATCTGAATACAATTTCAGCAAACCTTATAGTGAAAAAACCGCTGAACTAATAGATCAGGAAATTTCAAAACTTATTGAAAGCCAGTATGAGCGTGCAGTAAATCTTTTGGAAGAAAATAAAGATAAATTAACCGAATTGGCGAATGTGCTTCTTGAAAAAGAAGTGATTTTTAAGGACAATCTTGAAAAAATATTTGGAGAGCGTCCTTTCGTAAAATCGGAAGTAGCACCGAGAGCGGCAACGACTTAAAAGTTGCCGCTTTAAGGTTTATACTAAAAACTTTGTTTTTTTGATAACTAAATTTCAATGTATATTTTATATATTTGAAATTGAACATAATCATGAACTCCTCAATTCATTATTAAAAAATGAGTCTACTTAAAAGACTTTTGAATCCTAACTATAAGTCGAAAGAGAAGGCCAAACGCGCCGACGAAGCCGACAAGAGTAGCTATTACCCAGATCAGAAACTTCCTATAGACGAAAAGTTTACCCATAATTTTAAAAACAATGGCGGAAAATTTATCTATTGCGAAAATTGGGAAGAAATAACCGAAGCTTTTGATAATATTTTAATCGAAAACGACTGGTATGAGCAGGATGTTTTCTGCATAAATGATATGCTTAGCCAAAAATTTGATGGTTTCAATCTTAATTTCGTAAATAAAACTGAATCCAAATTTTTTCTTTCAACTTGTGAATCTTTAGTGGGTACAAATGGTTCTATCTTACTTTCTTCAAATCAAATTAAAGAAAAAAAACTAAATGAACTTCCTTCAAATTTTATCATATTCGCTACAACTAGCCAAATGGTAGAAACCATTAGTGAAGGGTTGCGCACTATAAAAAACCAAAGTTCTAGTTATATACCTAGTAACATTACTGCCATTCAAGACTTTGAGTGTGAAAAAGAAAAGGATTTTATGAGTTATGGAAGTAGCACAAAAAACCTATATTTGTTGCTACTTGAAGACTTATAAATATGAAGGAAATTCTTGTAAGGACCCTATCGGGTGTTTTATATGTTGCAATTATTGTTTTTGCCATGTTTACCTCGCACGAATGGTTTATGGGACTCTTCTTTATACTTGCAGTTATTACTTTAAGCGAATATTTAAAGCTTGTACACCTTACTAGTTACCTTGCCTACTTCCTGCTTGCAGCAGGATTTTATTTTTTAAGCTATAACGTTTTTTCAGAAAATGCAGTCCTGCTTCTATTAATTTTATGCTGCTTTGTAAATCTTTTTCTTTTAAAAGATATGCTCTGGACAAGTAAAATACCAATGTTTGAAAAGAAAAAATATATTACTGTTATTTTATATATTATCAGTGGCTTTATTTTTCTTACGCTTATACCCATAATGAATTTTGATGGTAAGTTTATGCCAGAAATTATAGTAGCGGTCTTTGTATTGGTCTGGAGCAATGATACATTTGCTTACTTGGTAGGGAAAAATCTAGGAAAACATAAACTGCTGGAGCGCATTTCGCCGAAGAAAACCGTGGAAGGTTTTGTAGGTGGTTTGGTAGGCTCACTTATTGCAGGATTTGTTATCTTTAATGCCTTAGCTCATTTCAACCCAATAGATGCTGAAAAACATCCATTATGGGTTTGGATTGTTATGGCGATTATAGTTTCAATTTTTGGAACTATTGGTGATTTAATAGAATCAAAATTTAAAAGACAAGCCGGCGTTAAGGACAGCGGAATTATCATGCCAGGCCACGGTGGCTTATATGATAGGTTAGACAGCATTATTTACACCAGTCCATTTGTATATGCATTTTTATTAATAGTTGACAATGTTTCATAAAGAAGGTTTCAAAATTATTTTTATAGCACTAGTAATCGTTATCGGGTTAAGTCTCTTGGCGAATGTGTTTATTGACCACGCTACTTTTCGAGGCGGAGTTATTATTTCACTCATTATACTTTTACTATTAGTATTACAGTTTTTTAGAAATCCAAAACGTAATTTTTTGATGCAACCAGAGCAAGTACTTTCATCTGTTGATGGTAAAGTTGTGGTTATTGAAGAAGTTTTTGAAAAAGAATATTTCAACGACAAAAGATTGCAGGTTTCTGTATTTATGAGCCCAATTAATGTACATGTAACGCGTTATCCCGTAAGTGGGAAAATTGCTTATAGTAAATATCATCCTGGTAAATATTTGGTTGCATGGCACCCAAAATCTTCCGAAGAAAATGAACGCACTACAGTTGTGATAAAGAATGAAGTTTTTGGCAACGTACTATTTCGTCAAATTGCTGGAGCTTTAGCCAAACGAATTGTAAACTATGCCGAAGAAGGACAAACCGTGGAGCAAACTAGCGATAGTGGTTTTATAAAATTTGGCTCACGTGTAGATATTTATTTGCCATTAGATGCAAAAGTAAAAGTTCAGCTTAACCAAAAGGTAAAAGGAGGAATTTCAATAATTGCCGAAAAATAAATGACTACGGAAGCGCTAGATATCGCCTTTAAAAATGCAGTTAAATGTATAAACGAGCATACAGAACCTTTTCCTGCCGATGTATTGTTGCGATTATATGCTTACTATAAAAGAGCTACAAATGAAGCTCTTTTACCTACTGGAAGAAAACCTCATATTTCAGCATTCAAAACCAATGCACTTTTCCAAACACAAGGTTTATCTACAGATGAAGCCAAACAGCTTTATATAGATTCTGTAAACCAGTATTTTCTATATAGAAAATAATCAGGCCTGCTGCAGCTTGTTGAATTTTATTTCATACTCCTCAATAGCCTCCCGAATTTTATCAACATTATCTGAAGCTTTTTGATGGACAGACTCCATTGCTTTTTCCAAGCCTTTATCAGGGTGCTGAAAAAGGTCGGTAATTACGTGGTTAATCTTGTCAATAATACTTTCTTGACTATTCTTAACATCTTCTAATTTGTGAAGCATTGCTTCCATTTCGTTATACTTTGCTTGAACCATAATTGTTTAATTTTTGAACAAGTTAAGGGCAAAAACGTTTTAGAAGTAAATTCTAAGTTCAAGTTATAAGTGCAACACGAATATTATAAACAATTGACCTTGTCACAAAGGTATCAAATCTCTGGATTATTAGAGACAC
>CAZFUX010000093.1:0-9036 GCA_964522085.1 uncultured Aequorivita sp. | reverse complement strand
CTGTATCACATAGATGGAATTATCTTCGGGAACCTTACGGATAAGCATATAAAAATACTACCACATTATTTTTGCAAATACAGCCCTGTAGGAAACTGTAAATAAACCATTCTGCAAAAATTCGGCACTATTTGAAGCATTTAACAAACAGACATTTCAAAAAGTAAAACGCAGCAAATTACCTTACTTTCACATTTCTGAAGAAGAATAAAAAGGTAAAATTTTTGGCGAAATATTTACAAAATGTATACGACCAAGGTTTTAAAAATAGTATTGCTACTGGAAATGACACCGCCAACTTAAAACTTCACAATTAATTAAAACTGCTGAAAAATTATGTGGTTGCTTACAATACAAATCCATTTGGCCAAACGATGCCTGGCTTTTTTTTGATTTCTTCAGAAACAAAGTGAAATTAGCGCAATAACCACTAACTAAAAAAAATGGACGTACAAACCTGGCAATGGATGTTGATAATCGTATCAAGTTTGGTACTTTTTTTCCTGTCGCCATTGGCAAAAACCACAGACCAATTTTTTAAAGCAACCCATCGCAAAAAAGCGCCCAGCGCCTTTATGCTTACGGGAAGTCTTATTATTTCGTGGATTTTTGCAAAAAGTATTACAAACGCCGCAAATCTTGGTCTAGATTTCGGGATTGTGGATGGTGTAGCTTATGCAGGTTATTATTTATCGTTTGCTGTAGCTGGAATTATTATTTATTTGCTTCGAAGAGATGGTGGCTTCACAAGTATTCATCATTTTTTAACAAGCCGCTTCGGAAAAGGCGCAATGCGTGTGTTTTCTGTATTGATTTCCATTCGTTTATTTAATGAAGTTTGGAGCAATACGATGGTAATAGGAACCTATTTTAGCGAACAGGGAAGTTCGGCTTTTTATTGGGCAATTATGGTTTTCACTGTTTTAACGTTGGCATACGCAATGAAAGGCGGTTTGAGTAGCTCCATATTTACAGATGTAATCCAAATGGGATTGTTCGCCATTTTATTAAGTGTTATATTATGGAAAATATTTTCGGTGGAAGATTTCACAATTTCAGAAGTTGCAAATTCTGGAACTTGGAGTTTTGGATTAGGACTCAATCTGTTTTTTGCAGCCATTATCCAATCCTTCAGTTATCCATTTCACGACCCGGTTTTAACAGATCGCGCTTTTTTAAGTTCACCAAAAACTACGTTGAAAAGTTTTTTATGGGCAACTTTATTGGGCGGATTGAGTATTGTACTTTTCAGCGTTATTGGTATTTATGCACAATCCCAAGGAATGGAAGGCCAAGCCGCTGTTGAAGTTGGAAAAGCTTTCGGCGTAATTATTCTTCTGGTAATTAATTTCATAATGATAACCTCAGCGGCTTCAACATTAGACTCTACTTTTTCTTCCTTTTCAAAATTATTGCGGTGGATTTAAAGTTGGGAAAAAATCTAACTTTCGGACGATTATCAATGGCAATTATTGCAATATTAGGCACCATTCCAGTATTTTTGAACGCCGAAATTTTATCAGCTACAACCATATCGGGAACGATGGTAATTGGACTTACGCCCGTATTTTTATTTTGGAGAATGAAAGCCCCAAAAGTAAGTTTTTACGTAAGTGTATTAACGGGAATTGTTTTCGGCTTTATTTTAGTTTTTGATATTTTCCCGAAACAACTCATTTTTACAGAAGGCAAATACGCCGATTTACTTTGGGTAAACATTTGGGGAATTGGCAGTTGCATACTTTTATATTTAATACCAACTTGGATAAAAAAATAGAACATATAAAAAATTTGAAAGGTAAACTGCTTCTTTTTGGTGGCGTTTATAGCAATTTGCAGGCTTTGGAAAAAATAAAAAGCATTGCTGAAGCAGAAAACATTTCCCCAGAGAATTGTATTTGCACAGGAGATATTGTGGGCTATTGCGCACAGCCCGAAGAAACAGTCCAGCTTTTTAAAGATTGGGGAGCCAGAAGTATTGCTGGTAATGTTGAAATACAATTAAGTGAAGGCGCCGAAGATTGTGGCTGCGATTTTAAAGAAGGTAGCAGATGTGACGGTTTTTCACAACTTTGGTATCCATTTGCGCAAAGTAAACTTTCAAAAAATTCGTTGGGATTTATAAAAACGCTGCCTGACCATTTTCAGTTTGAATATGCGGAAAAAAAGCTAACTGTTGTTCACGGTTCCTTTTTTAATGTTTCAGAATTTATATTTAAATCGACACCGTGGCAAACTAAAGCTGGAAATTTTACAGCAACTAAAAGTGATGTAATTATTGCGGGACACTGCGGCTTGCCGTTTCATCATATTGAAGAAAATAAAATGTGGTTGAATCCAGGTGTTATCGGTATGCCCGCAAACGACGGCACGCCTCAAGTTTGGCATCTGATTTTAAACGATGATGAAGGAAAACTGAGTTTTTCACATCACAGAATGGATTATAATTTTATATTAACAAACAAACTGATGCAAAACGGTTTGTTACCTCAAAAATATGCGCGAACGATAGTAACAGGTATTTGGGACAATACTGAAATTCTTCCCCCCTTGGAAAGTGGGTTGCAGGGTTTTGGTATTTCTTTATAATTAATAATATGAAACAAAAGTTAATCTATATTTTTTTATTCTTTTTAACGGTAAATAGTTTTGCACAAAAAGACTTGGACCAATTGCTTCAAACATACAACACGCTTAGCATTCCATATATTTCTGTTGAAGAGTTACGGATGCTACAAATGAACGATACCATTATAATTTTGGATGCGCGAGAGCCAAATGAATTTGAAGTAAGCCATATTTCTACAGCTAAAAATATTGGTTATAATAATTTTTCTGCGGAAGAAAAGCAACTTCAGAATTTGAAAAAAGACAGCCAAATAATAATTTATTGTTCTGTAGGAATTCGGTCTGAAAGAATTGGTGGAAAATTGAAAAAAGCAGGATTTACCAACGTACAAAATCTTTACGGTGGTATCTTTGAATGGAAAAACAAGAAATACCCCGTAGTTGATGACAGTGAAATTGAGACTGAAAACATTCACACTTTTTCAAAAATGTGGAGTATCTATTTACAAGCTGGAAACCCTATATATTAAAAAACTTAACAAAAACGAATCTACAAAGCAATATACTGAGCTTTGTTGCATTTTTCTAAAGAGCTTTGTGTAGGTTTAAAAATAAAAATGAATACTCATGAAATTAAACAAAAACTTTTTTTTATTAATTGGAGGTTTTATAATCTTAGGCTTAAATTTAGGAATAATAAACTGGCAAGATCTTGCTTCAAATCAGAGTTTAGCCGCTTTTTTTGGAATTATTATTAGTGTGCTAATTATTTCGCTTCAATTCAAAAAAATTAAGAAAGAAAACGAGAAAACAAATAATTCAAAATAAAGCAGTCAAAACAAATTGAGAAAGTCTAAACCTTATTTACGACTACTGAAATCATGGCGATAATTACTTCAAAGAGCACAGACGACGATAATAAAATGACGAGCGATTATCATCTTCCATCGTCAAAAAAAGCTTTACTAATTTTTACTAGAAATCCTGAATTAGGAAAGGTAAAATCACGTTTAGCAAAAACAGTTGGCGATGAAAGCGCTTTGAATATCTATAAATTTCTGCTAAATCATACTGTTGAAATTACTAAAAATCTAAACGTTGATAAATTCGTTTTTTATTCTGAAAATATTCATCGCAATGATATTTGGGATTCAGAAATTTTTAGAAAAAAGCTTCAAACCGGCAATGATTTAGGTGAACGGATGAAAAATGCGTTTTCAGAAATATTTGAAATGGGTTATGAAAAAGCAATCATAATCGGCAGTGATATGTTTGATTTAGAGAAAAAAGATTTAGATATAGCTTTTCATTCGCTACAAACCAGCCAGTTTACAATTGGCCCAGCAACAGACGGTGGTTATTATTTACTAGGAATGAAAGAACTTAATGATAACGTTTTTCAAAATAAAGAATGGGGAACTAATTCAGTATTGAAAGCAACTTTAGAAGATTTAAAAAACAAAAAATATATACTATTAGAAGAAAGAAACGACGTTGATTATTTTGAAGATATAAAAGATATTGAAGAATTTAAGCAATTTCTACCTTCACACTTAGACAAAAACTTTAAATTTCAATAAACTATGAGCATTCCAAAATATATAAAAGAAGCCGCAGATTACCTTAAGCAAAGAGGGTTTGAAAACCCAGAAGTAGGAATTGTTCTAGGCACTGGCCTTGGCAAAATAATTGAAAACGTAACTATTGAAGCTGAAGTAAGCTACAATCACATACCAAATTTCCCCACGGCGACTGTTGAGTTTCACAAAGGAAAATTAATTTTTGGTACTTTGGAAGGAAAAAAAATTGTGATTATGCAAGGTCGTTTTCACGTTTACGAAGGTTATTCGCTTCGTGATGTTACCTTCCCTGTGCGTGTAATGCACCTATTAGGAATTAAGCATTTATTGGTCAGTAATGCTTCTGGAGCAATTAATCTAAACTTCAAAAAAGGCGAAATAATGCTTATTGATGACCACATCAATTTACAGGGAGACTCTCCTTTAGCCTTTCGTAGCGTGGAAAAAATGGGCGAACGTTTTGTAGATATGAGTGCACCTTATGATGTTGAGATGAATAAAAAAATTGAAGAAATAGCTTCCGACAAAAATATAAAACTGCACAAAGGTGTTTATGCGAGCGTAGTGGGCCCGCAACTAGAAACCCGTGCAGAATATAAATACCTAAAAATAATAGGAGTCGATGCTGTGGGAATGAGCACGGTACCAGAAATTATTGTCGCCAATCATTTGGGATTACCCGTTTCGGCAGTTTCAATATTAACGGATGAATGTGATCCTGAAAATTTAAAACCTGTAGATATTGCAGATATTATCGCTTCCGCAGAAAAAGCGGAGCCAGATATGATTACTTTATTTACAGAATTAATAAAACAACTTTAAAAAATATGAGCTATTTAGAAACCACAAACGACGTGTACAAACAAGCGGCTTTAACCCCAGATGTAGGCCTTTGCTGTACCACAAACCCAATTTGGGAACTTCCTGGCTTGAAAATTCCGAAGATTATGCAGGAAATGAATTATGGCTGCGGAAGCACCGTAAATGCTCGCGATCTCACCAATAACCCAAAAATGCTATACGTTGGTGTTGGTGGCGGAATGGAACTTTTGCAGTTTTCATATTTCAACAGACAAAAAAGTGGTGTAATTGGTGTTGATGTAGTTGATGAAATGCTGGAAGCTTCACGAAAAAACTTCATAGAAGCCGAACGTATGAACCCGTGGTTTAAAAGTGAATTTGTTGATCTAAAAAAAGGCGATGCGCTAAACCTTCCTGTTGATGATAATTCTATAGATGTTGCGGCTCAAAACTGTCTTTTCAATATTTTTAAAGCTGACGATCTAAAAAAAGCTATTGAAGAAATGTACCGTGTTTTAAAACCACACGGACGTTTGGTAATGAGCGATCCTACTTGTGAGCAACAAATGAATGAAACCCTTCGTGAAGATACACGGCTTCGTGCACTTTGCCTAAGCGGAAGCCTTCCAGTTGCAGAATATATAAAAGCATTGACAGATGTAGGCTTCGGAACTATTGAAATACGCGCAAGAAAACCATACCGAATTCTCGATCCCAAAAACTATCCAACAGAAGAACTCATCTATATTGAATCTATTGAAGTTGCAGCAATAAAAGATCCAATGCCAGAAGATGGCCCATGTATTTTCACAGGGAAAGCTGCTATTTATTTTGGTTCAGAAAATCATTTTGATGATAAAAAAGGACATATTCTACTTAAAAATCAACCTATGGCCATTTGTGATAAAACTGCAGGCGACTTGAAAAATTTAGGGCGTGATGATCTTTTTATAAGCGAATCAACTTTTCACTATGATGGTGGCGGATGTTGCTAGAAAAATTTTAATTGTAAGCTATAATTTCGACTAAAAAAAATTGAAAACCTCATATTGGAAAAATATTTCGAAATATTCAAAAATTCGTATCAAGGTTACTTCAACTATCTGTGGAGTGAAATCACCCATTTTCATTGGGAAAATTATTTCTATGGATTAATTCTCGTTTCACTAATAGTTTGGGGTTTAGAGTTGCTTTTTCCTTGGCGAAAAAATCAGAAAGTATTCCGAAAAGACTTTTGGATAGATACATTTTATATGTTTTTCAACTTTTTCCTATTAAATTTAATTGTGCTTATTTTTCTCTCTAACGCTTCGGAAGAATTGTTTAATGATCTATTGGGGTTTGTTGGTTTAGAAATTTCAGACTTTCAAATATTAGATTTAGACGCACTTCCCTTTGGAATCGGGTTATTAATTTTCTTTTTAATCACAGATTTTGTGCAATGGAACACGCATAGATTATTGCACTATTCACCTTTTCTTTGGAATTTTCATAAAGTGCATCATTCTGTAAAAGAAATGGGGTTTGCAGCACATTTGCGTTACCACTGGATGGAACCCATTGTTTATAAATCAATACTTTACATTCCACTTGCTATTATTGGCGGATTTGATGTGGAATCTGTTGCCATTGTTCATTTTTCCGCCCTTGCAATCGGTCATTTAAACCACGCAAACCTTGGTTGGGATTATGGAATTTTAAAATATGTATTCAACAATCCAAAAATGCACATTTGGCACCACGCTAAAGTTTTGCCTAAGCATGCACAATACGGTGTTAATTTCGGAATAAGTTTAAGCCTTTGGGACTACCTTTTTAAAACAAATCATATTCCGCATGATGGTAGAGACATTGAGTTGGGCTTTGATGGGGATGAAAAATTTCCGAAAGATTTTGTAAGCCAGACACTTTATCCCGTCAAAACCAAATAAACGAATCCTTCGTATATCTTACAAAACATAAACAAAATGAAAACCTTATTCAATTTTGCCGCAGTTCTTTTTATTGCTTTCAATATGCAAAGCTGCAACCTACTTTCCGCTGCTGGCGTTAGTAGTCAAGGGCAACCTACTAAAAAAGTAAAATCTAATCTTACCTCAACCACAGCAAATTCTAAATCTAATATTGACCATTCATCTTGGGATGTGTTACTAAAAAAATACGTAAACAAAGCAGGTCTGGTAGATTATAAAGGTTTTAAAGCTGATGAAGCAAAGTTGGAAGATTATCTTACTATGTTGTCTAAAAACGAGCCATCAAAAGATTGGAGCGTACAAGAGTTACTGGCATATTACATAAATATATACAATGCTGCTACCGTAAAATTGATTGTAGAAAACTATCCAACCGAAAGCATAAAAAATATTGATGGCAATTGGACGAAAGGCCGAGTTTCCATTGGAAAGAGGGAATTATCTTTAGGCGGAATTGAAAACGGAATACTTCGTAAAATGAACGAACCTCGTATTCACTTCGCCATTAATTGCGCATCTATTTCTTGTTCAAAACTTTTAAACGAAGCCTTTACAGCTGCAAAAATAAACGAACAATTAGATCGAGTTACTAAAGAATTTGTAAATAGCGAGGAAAACGATATTTCGGCCACAAACCCAAAACTTTCCTCTATTTTTGATTGGTACCAAAAAGATTTTAACGTTAACGGAAAGCAAAATGTAATTGGTTATATTAATAAATATTCCAAAACAAAAATAAATTCTGAAGCTACAATTACGTACAAAAATTATGATTGGAATTTGAATGAACAATAGTCAAAAATAAAAATCGGAGGATTGGTTATTATCAACCTGAAACTTTAAAAAAGCAACTATTTAATGCTGTCCATCATCATTCCGGTTTTAAATGAAGCCGCCACCATTAAACATCTATTGATTTTTCTTTCAGAAAATAGTTCTGGGGAAAACGAAATAGAGATACTTGTAGTTGATGGTGGAAGCATCGATGGAACAGTTAAAATTATTAAAGATTTTGCTGAAATTTCACAAGTTTACATACAATTGATTTCTTCGGAAAAAGGTCGTGCAAAACAAATGAATAAAGGCTCTCAAGAGGCTTCCGGTAAAATTCTTTATTTTCTACACGCAGATTCTTTTCCACCGAAAAATTTCGACAAATTTATAATTTCAGAAGTTAAAAAAGGTAATCCAGCGGGATGTTTCCGTATGCAATTTGATAACAACCATTGGTGGTTGCAACTTGCGGGGTGGCTCACACAATTCAGTTGGCGAGCTTGCCGTGGTGGCGACCAGAGCCTGTTTATTACAAAACAGCTTTTTGAAGAAATTGGAGGTTATGATGAAAACTTCATCATTTATGAAGACAATATTTTAATAAACGAACTATACGGGCGTAAAAAATTTGTTATAATCCAGCATTGGCTCACAACATCTGCAAGACTTTACAATCAAAAAGGTGTTTGGAATTTACAATATCATTTTTGGGCAATTTATGTAAAGCGTTGGTTAGGTGCTGATGCGGATGAACTTTACAATTATTATTTGAAACACATAATGCAGAAAGCCCAAATCCAAACCTCATAGCGTCATTGCGACCTACTAAGCAATCTGACCTATGAGGTTTTTAAAAGCTAAGAGGTTTTAGTTTTCAGAGTAATATTGTTTCACAACCGCCTCTGCCGGCTTATTTTGGGGCGTAAATTGATTGTCACTTTCACCTCCAACCTGCTCGTGTGCTATAAACCATTTCCATAGAAAACCACCAGCAAACCAATCTTCGCTCCAAACATTTTTAAATAAACCTTGCAACGTATTTGTCTGGGCTTCAAAATTCATCGACATCAATTTGTGGTCACTTACCCAAGGTTCTTTACCTGCAAAATCAACACTTCGATAGCCGTATTCGGTAAAAATAATTTTTCTACTTTCCTTTTCTGAAACACTTTTTAATTCTTCTTTCCAACGTTGCCAACCCTTTCGTGTTTCTTCTACAGTAGGGGTTTTGTTTTCCGAAACAGGAAAATAGGCATCTACGCCAATATAATCCAACGCGTCCCAAAACGTCAGTCTGTCTAAAAGCCGTCAATAATTTTATAAATTTAGTTAAAAATAGG
>CAZFUX010000092.1:0-9070 GCA_964522085.1 uncultured Aequorivita sp. | reverse complement strand
TTTTCAAATTATTAAACCCGATTTTTCGGGTTCCTATGTGTAGTGAGTATATTTATTCTTTGCTAAGGACGAAAAAAGCAAAAAAGCAATCAGAAATGCAATTGGTCCATTTTGGGATGCTAACGAAGTATGGTTAATCGCAATTGGCGGTGTTTTATTTTTTGCATTTCCAACGTTGTATGCATCATCATTTAGTGGCTTTTACTTGCCGCTAATTATGATTTTGTGGCTGTTAATTTTTCGAGCCATTGGGCTGGAATTACGTGGGCAAATCCATAATCATATATGGGAAGCAATTTGGGATAAAGCCTTTGGAATTGCGAGTTTATTGTTAGCCTTATTCTTCGGTATTGCTTTAGGAAACATTGTAAGAGGTGTAAACTTAGGAATGGTTACCGATGGTATTTCTGCCCACGAACCTCATTTTTTCTTTTTACCACTTTGGAATTCTAGTTTTAGCCCGCACGCAGAACATTTGGGCATTATTGATTGGTTTACCTTGTTACTTGGTGTTGTTGGTGTTGTAGCATTAACCATTCACGGAGCTAACTGGATTATTTTTAAAACGAATTCAGATTTAAACCAAAAGCTTAAAAAAGTAATTTTTAATTTAAACTTTGTTTTGTTGGCGTTAGTAATAATATCTTTATTTAGTTGGCATATTATTGAACCAAAACCTTTTCACAACTTTATTGAATATCCTTGGTTATGGATATTTCCAATTATTGCATTCACAGGACTTTTCGGTTTGTTTAAAGTAAAAACATTTAAAAAGGATGGTTTAGGTTTCTTATTCTCAACGCTATTTTTATTTGGAGGATTAACGACAACTGTATCCTCAATATTTCCAAAGGTTTTACCATCTACAAATGATGTTAATCCGTCGCTAACATTATACAACGTGGCCGCACACGAATATGGTCTAACAGTTGGCGTATATTGGTTTGTAATAGCTGCAATTTTAGTTGCTGCTTATATGTTTATTCAATATCGAGTTTTTAGAGGTAAAATGGACGATGTAGGTTACGGCGAACACTAATTCTACTCACAAATCCATTTGTTATGACAGATACACTTATTGCAATCATCAGTATTTTTATTGGAATGCTCGGCGCCATTTTATTAGGTGTAATAAAGAAGAAATACACAATGGGATTTACGGGAAACACAATTGCAGGAATTTTTGGAAGTATCTTCTTTATCAAAATTTTCGGCAGACTTGGTTTTGACCCAATGTCTATAATGAAATCGGGAGATATTAACTATATCCTTTTTTCAATAAATGTTTTGGTATCCCTTTTAGGAGGCGCGCTTGGATTAATTTTCACTAAACTAATTGTAACTAAAATTAATAAGGTGGACTAAGCCGAAACAATTTCTCGGGTGTAATAAAAGTTTTTGATTCTATTAATTTAGAGTTTTACTTTAGAAAAAATTTCACCACTCAATTCATTAGCTCAGAACGTATTTTGCAATACTATTGCATCAATAAATTCTTATATTTGTCAAACTTCGTGAAAATAATTATTTCCATATCTATGTCCTTACTATTCCTATTTCAAGGAACAGCTGCCAATATGGAAGTATGCGAACAGATTGAAGAAATTTCTCATTTCATATCACATTTTCAAGACCATAGTGATTCAGACGATTATTCATTTTTTGAGTATGTTTATGAGGATTATATAAACAATGATGGAAACTCAGACGACCATTATCAAGATTCAGATCACGACGATACACCTGTACACAGCAGCCATCAATGTTGCCAGCATTTTGTGTTTTTCACTTCTTTTCAACCTGCAATAATAAACTCTGTTTTAGAAGAGTTAAATAGTGAGATTAATTACCATTCTTTTGAATTAAATTCCAGGTATCTGGATACCCTTTTTCAACCTCCACGAGTATAATGAACGCCTGCTTATGCAGGTATCTTATAAATTAAAACTACCGTCAATTTACTGTATGGTGGTTATATCTTATTTATAAATTCATTATATCCATAATTCTATGATTAATAAAATCATTGATTTCTCAATCAATAACAAATTCATTATTGGTTTGCTTACGCTAACCATTGTAATAGCAGGTGTTTGGAGTATAACGCAAGTGCCTATAGACGCTGTTCCAGACATTACCAATAACCAAGTACAAGTTATTACCCAAGCACCTAATTTAGGAACTCAAGATATTGAGCAATTTGTAACATACCCTGTAGAAGTGGCAATGAGCAACTTGCCCGATGTTCAGGAAATTCGTTCTATTTCTCGCTTTGGGCTATCGGTTGTTACCGTTGTTTTTGACGACGATATGGGAACATATTTACCCCGTCAATTAGTAGCTGAAAAGCTAAATGAAGTAAAAGAACAAATTCCTAGTGGTTTCGGCGTGCCTACTATGGGACCTATTTCTTCAGGACTAGGAGAAATTTATCAATACACACTTAAAGTAAAACCAGAATATAAAGACAAATATTCAATCACAGATTTGCGCACCATGCAAGACTGGATTGTGCAGCGACAAATGGCTATGGTAGAGGGTGTTGTTGAGGTAAACGCCATAGGAGGAAAAATTAAACAGTATGAAGTAGCTGTAAATCCAGGCGAATTAAATGCCATTGGATTAACAATTACAGATGTTTTTGAAGCTCTTGAAGCCAATAATCGAAATACTGGTGGCGCATATATTGAAAAAAATCATCAGGCCAATTTCATTCGTGGCGAAGGATTGGTGCGTAGTCTGGACGATATTAAAAAGATAGTTGTAAAAAACACAAACAATATTCCGATTACTATTGGTGATATTGCTACGGTTCAGTTTGGTGCTGCCATTCGTTATGGTGCATTAACACAAGATGGCGAAGGTGAAGTTGTTGGTGGTTTGGTTATGATGCTTAAAGGCGCAAATTCAAACAATGTTATAGAGAATGTAAAGCAAAGAATGGCCGAAATAGAAAAGTCTTTACCAGAAGGAGTACTAATAGAGCCTTTATTAGACCGAAGTAAACTAATAGCAGAAACTACTTCTACAGTTTCAGGAAACCTTTTGGAAGGGGCTTTAATAGTAATTTTCGTTCTTGTTTTCTTATTAGGAAATTGGCGTGGTGGTTTAATTGTAGCTTCTACAATTCCGCTATCCTTATTATTTGCATTTATACTAATGAATGTATTTGATGTTTGGGCCAATTTAATGAGTTTGGGCGCAATAGATTTCGGAATAATTGTAGACGGTGCCGTAATTATTGTAGAAAGCACGGTGTTTATTATTGCTTCACAACTTTATAAGAAGAAAAAATTAACGTCTAAAGAACGAGATGGTATTGCGGCAAATGCCTCAAAAAAGATGATGAACGCTGCCTTTTTCGGCCAACTTATTATCTTAATTGTATTCCTGCCAATATTAGCATTAGAAGGTATTGAAGGAAAAATGTTTAAACCAATGGCACTAACCTTCATATTTGCTATGATTGGCGCAATGGTTCTCTGCCTTACCTACGTGCCAATGATGTCTACATTAATTTTAAGAGCGCCAAAATCTGATAAAAAATCGTACGGCGATAAATTTGTGCATTGGGTAGAGCGTAAATACCAACCGCTATTAGAAAAAGCATTAACAAAAGGCAAGCTAATTGTAGGTCTTTCAGTGGTTTTCTTCGGAATAGCAGTATTTATGTTTACCAAAATGGGTGCCGAATTTATACCACAGCTCGATGAAGGCGATATAGCATTTCACGCCATTTTAAAACCAGGTAGCTCCCTTACCGAAACTATAGAAACTACCACAAAAATTGAGCAAATTGTAAAAGCAAAATTTCCAGAAGTTGAGAAAATTGTAAGTAGAATTGGAGTAGCAGAAATTCCAACCGACCCAATGCCTATGGATATTGCAGATGTAATCGTAATCTTAAAACCTAAGAGCGAATGGACTTCTGTAAAAACAAAAGATGAACTCATAGATAAAATGAAGGAAGCTGTTGAGATAATTCCAGGTGTAAATTATGAATTTACCCAACCTATCGAAATGCGCTTTAATGAATTGTTAGAAGGTGTTAGAGAAGACATAGCCATTAAAATTTATGGGGAAGATATCGATATACTTTCACAAAAAGCGGAAGAGATTTCCAAAATAATAGCAGGAACAGAAGGTATTGGAGATATGAAAGCGGAGGCCACCACAGGGTTACCACAAATGACCATTACCTACAACAGAAGTAAACTGGCACAATACGGACTTCAAATAAATACCTTAAACCAAACGGTGCAATCTGCATTTGCGGGGGGTGTAGCGGGTGTTATTTTTGAAGGTGAAAAAAGATTCGATCTTGTGGTACGGTTAAACTCTACTAATAGGAAGGATATTTCAGACGTTCAAAATTTGTACATCAACTTGCCTTCGGGTACTCAAATCCCACTTCGTGAAGTAGCAGATATAAGCTATAAAGCAGGGCCAATGCAAATAAGCAGAGATAATACAAATAGAAGAACGTACGTAGGGATTAATGTAAGAGGCCGTGATGTAAAATCTTTAGTAACCGAAATAAAATCTAAACTAGATGCCAATCTCGAATTACCATCAGGTTATTTTATTCGTTACGGCGGTGCTTTCGAAAATTTAGAACGCGCTAGTAACCGATTACAAACCGTTGTGCCTATTGCTTTATTGCTCATTTTCTTACTAATATATTTTGCCTTAAAATCGTTGCCACAAACTTTAATGATTTATATCGCCATCCCCATGGCAACTATTGGCGGGGTAGTAGCGCTTTGGTTACGAGATATGCCTTTTAGTATTTCGGCAGGGGTAGGTTTTATTGTTTTATTTGGGGTTGCAGTTTTAAACGGATTGGTAATGATTAGCGGGTTAAATGAGCTAAAAGATGAAGGTGTAACCAATCTTAAAGATAGAATTATTGAAGGCACAAAACGACGTATAAGACCCATTATGCTAACGGCACTTACAGATGTGTTAGGCTTTTTGCCAATGGCAATTTCGGCATCGGCGGGGGCAGAAGTACAAAGACCTTTGGCAACAGTAGTAATTGGAGGCTTATTAACCTCCACTTTATTAACGTTATTCGTTTTGCCTATATTATACCATTGGGTAGAAAACAAATCATTCAACTTAAAGCCGAACAAAAAAATAATTGCAGTTACGGCAATGATAGCTTGTCTGTTTTTGTTGCCTATTTCTGGCAATGCGCAACAAGTTAACGATTCACTGCCCGTTATTACGATGAAAGAAGCGGTGAAAATTTCAAAAGAAAACTATCCGATTTTAAAGCAAAAACAGTTGGAAATTGATAAACAACAGCTTTTAAAAGGCACCGCTTTCGATTTAGGAATAACTGAAATTTACACAGGTGGCGAAGAAATTAATAACGGCTCAGGTATTTACACTACTGTCGGAATTGGACAATCAAATATTAATGTGTTTGGAATAGCACCAAAGCGAAAATTGCAAAACCAACGTATTTTTTTAGCACAACAAGCATTTCAACTTTTAGAATTAGCACTAGAATTGGAAGTGAAAAAAGCGTGGTCTAATGCTTTCCAAAGTAAAAGAAACTTCAATCTTTATAAAGAATTAGATTCTATTTACACCAATTTCGAAAAATCCGTTACATTAAATTATGAAGTAGAAGCCATTTCAAAATTGGAATATTCCGCAGCAAAAAACCAAGCATTACAGATTCAGAATAAAACAAAACAAGCTTATAGCGAATATGTTATTGCCTTGCAGCAATTAAATTTGTGGTTGGTTTCAGATACGTTATATACGGTTCCAAATGAAATTGATATAACCAGCGAGATTGATGTGGAAGCTTTCAGTTTGGAAGCACACCCACTATATACTATTTCAAAACTTGAAGTGGCAGAAGCTGAAGCCAATTATAAAGCAGCAAAAGCCGAAAGCCTTCCAAAATTTAATCTTCAAGGAGGTTTACAAAAGGTAAATGGAACTTCTGGATTTTACACCTATCAAGCGGGTGTTTCAATTCCTTTTTTATCGGGAACTACTAAAGCACAAATTAGAACAGCGAAAATCGACAAGCAAATTGCCGATGAAAATGTGCTTTTCAAACAAAAAGAAGTTCAATCTAAATTTATGCAGGCCAAAGAAAATTATCATAAATGGAAAACGTCTTGGCTCTTTTATAAAAACGAAGTACTGCCGCTTACAAAAGATCAAAAAGCAGGAGCCTTATTTGCTTATAAAGAAGGCGAAATTGATTACACGGCATTTACCCAATTAGTAAAAGAAGCCATTCAATCTGAAGTTGAAGCACAACAAGCATTAGTAAATTATTTAGACGGCACTTTCGAATTACAATATTTTAACAATTAAGACTATGAAAAACACACTATATATAATTTTTACCGTACTAATAGTATCGTTTTTATTAACCAGTTGTGGTGAAAAACACGACCACAGTAAAGAAGATGGGCACGCTCACAACGAGGAAGATGGACATTCTCACGATGAAAACGGAGAACACTCTCACGACGAAGACGCAAATAGTGAAGCTAAAGAAGAACATAGCGAGGAGGTTATGATAACAGCACAACAGTTTGCAACTTTAAAAATGAAAATAGATACGATTGCAGCACGAAATATGAGTGGCTATGTAGAAGCAAATGGCACCTTGGAAGTGCCGCCACAAAGCGAAGCTGCCATTACTACAGTAATTGGAGCCAATGTGGTTGCTATTGAAGTTATAGAAGGCGATAAGGTTAGTAAAGGGCAAGTTGTAGCCTATCTTTCACACCCCAATATTATTAAGATGCAAACGGATTATTTAAACGCCTTTAGCAACAGTACCTATTTAAAGAAAAACTATGAGCGACAACAAAAACTGTACGATGCAGGAGTTGGTTCGGGTGCAAATTTTCAAAAAGCGGAAGCCGAATACAATGCTTCAAAAGCAATGGTTAGCGGAATGGCTGCTCAGTTAAGATTAATGAATATTAATGCAACCGCTGTTGGCAACGGTACAATTTCACAACGCGTAGCATTACGCAGCCCGATAGAGGGTTTTGTGCAAAAAGTAGAAGTAAAAACGGGGCAATATGTAGCACCCGAAACAGAGCTTTTTGAAATTGTAGACACCCATCACGTTCATGCAGATTTAATGGTTTTTGAAAAAGATGTGTATAAAGTAAAGAAAGGTCAGAAAGTAACCTTTAATATTCAATCCATTCAGGAAGAAGAGTTAATTGCTGAAATTTATTCTGTTAGTAAAACCTTCGAGGATAATCCTAAAGCAGTACATGTACACGCAGAAATTGAAAACAAAAAAGGCAATTTAATTCCGGGTATGTATATTCAAGGCAGAATACAAGTAGAAAATACAGAAACAATGGTATTGCCAGAAAGTGCCATCGCAAAAGAAGGCGACAAGTTTTTTGTGTTTGCGGCAGAAAAAGAAAATGAAGCGTGGAGTTTTAAGCCCGTTGAGGTTAGCTTAGGAGCAAAAGATGGCAATTGGGTTGCCGTACAATTTTCCGAAGCGATAGCACCGAACACAAAATTTGCGTATAATAATGCATACTACCTAATTGCTGAATTGAAAAAAGGCGAAACAGAACACTCCCATTAACGATGCAAAAAATAGAACAAACATTAGAGTTAAAAAATATTCGCGTTACTGCAATGCGCTTATTAATCTACAAGTTTCTTGCAGAAAAACAAGTAGCGGTAACCTTAAGCGATATTGAAAATGCGTTTGAAAAAGCAGATAGAACAACGCTGTACAGAACCGTAAAAACGTTTGAAGAAAAAGGAATTGTACATCAAATAGACGATGGAACAAGTATTACAAAATATGCCCTTTGCGAAAAAGATTGTAATTGCGAAATTGAAACCGATTTGCATTTACATTTTCATTGCAACAATTGTAATAACACCATTTGTTTAACAGATCATAAAATTCCACAAATAAAAGTGCCCAATGGTTTTATTTCTGAAGATGTAAACTTAGTAGTAAAAGGCATTTGTGATAAGTGCAGCGGAAAATAGAATTATTAAAACGAGCACGCTTAAATACGTGGTATTGTAGTTTTCCGTAAAGATGGGCGGGAACACGTTGCTACACATACGAAAACAACCAAAATATAATTAATGAAAATGAATTTCAAATGTGAGGAACTACTAATCGAAGACGAGGAGCTTGGTTGCACCATAACTTTCTCCGATACAAAAATTTCTGAAGACAAATTCAAGACCGCTGAAGAGATTATGAATTCTGAGGAAAAGTATCTTTTAATTCAAAGGACTTACCCTGATGACGAATATGATTTAGACAATTACTATCTTGAATCATCTGAAATAGACACCCAATTCGATTCTGACAGTATAATGACTGTGACTATAGAGCATGAAAAGTTTGAAATCAATTGGTTTGGAGTACATTTAGGAATAGGACTAAGCCTAACTGAAAAGGAAATAATCACCTTGCAGGAAATTTTAAAAACCCGATTTAAAGACCGAATAAAAATCATCAAATAAAAAGCACGATTTGCTAACACTATATATAGCAAATTGGGTGATTATTGTTAAATCGAAAGGTTTTTGTCTATTTGCAAAGTCGCCAAATCTTTTGACTTGGTATTAAAATAGAAAAATTAAAACAAAATAAAAAGATTTGGCTTGTGGTTAAACCGTAAGTAATCGCATATTTTCTGCCTAACTTGCCATATATTTAACGAACATAAGATGAAAACAAAATCCATAATATTCCTAATCATCTTTTGTCCCCTTTTCGTTTTTGGTCAGGTAAGATTGACAAAAGAACAAGTAATTGAGGACTACACCACTCTAAAGAATATTTTGACCCAAGGATATCCAAGTTTATATGAATACACCTCTAAGACTGAATGGGATAGCTTATTTACAAACTTTGAAAAGGAAAAACTAAGAACTATTAAAAGCGATAATGATTTATACAAATCCATTATAGATCTGACAGACTACACTCACTCCATTTAGGTTTTCGGGAATCCAAGATTTCACCACCTAGATTAACCGATTAATAATCAATTATTTAGCGTTATTTTTCTTGGTGTTGTCAATA
>CAZFUX010000091.1:0-9172 GCA_964522085.1 uncultured Aequorivita sp. | reverse complement strand
AATTTAGGTGGTGAAATCTTGGATTCCCGAAAACCTAAATGGAGTGAGTATATCAAGAGATGTTAACGGGTACACCCGTTTACAACCAAAACACTGCTGAGTTTGAAATTTATAATAAAATTGTAAAACAACCGCTGCCTCGCTTAAAGGAGTTTTATAATATTGATTCAGAAAATGCACAAGACATTATAGATACGGCAACTGCAAAGCTGCCTGTGGCTAGATACCAAAGTTTTGCGGAATTTAAAAACGTGTTAAATATAGAAACACAATATTTTGATACTATTAAGCTAGTACATGCTCCTCAGTCCAAAACAATTGACAAACCAAAACCTAAAAATAAAATATTTAAATCACTTAAAGAAAAAGTTTCAGAAAAAACCAAAAAGCAGCATTTAAAAATTTTATTAATTACGCTATTAGTTTTAATACTTGGTGGCGCTGTTTTTTTTGCAACAAACACCAATCTTTGGCAACAGCGTACAACTGCCCAAAGTAAATTATTTGAAGTTGCAGATCAATTTGAAAAAATAGGCGATTATAAAAGTGCATTCAGCACCTATGAAAAAATAATTAATCAAGATCCTAATAATTTAATTGCAAACCAACGCTTGGAAGAATTAAAAAATAAAAGTCTTCAATTTCAAAAGCAAAATGTAGACAGTTTATTCCAACTATATTTTCAAGTTCCACAACTAAATAATATTGATTTTAATGACACTCAATTGAGGGCTAAAGTTGTTAGCGAATACTCCCAGCTTTCAAAACAAATAGATTCTTTAAAAGAAAACAAAAAAATTGCAGGAACCACGCAACCTTTAGACAATGCCCGTGATCAATTATCTAATGCTTATCAATACTTTCAGGTATTGAATAAATATAGAAATGGTAATGCATCACGAGCTAGTAATGGTAACAAAAAGGATTCAAAAAGCAAAGAATATTCTTCTCTTAAAGACAATAAAAGTAGCCCAGTAAATTCTTCATTTAGTAATGTAGAACAGTCTTCTGTTTTTCCAGGATGTACAGATTTAGACCCAAATTCACTAAGCAATTGTTTTAGCACAAATATTACAACCTACCTCGATTCTAAAATTAAACCTCAAGATTATGAAAAGACCGATTTAGCCATTGGAGTACACCGAAGTTTATTTTCATTTTTGATTGATAAAAAGGGCGAAATTAGAAAGGTTAAGGTGCGTACATTAAATAATAAGTTAAAAAGAGATGTTAAAAATGCACTACAAGATCTTGCGGGCATAAAACCAGCTATTAAAAATAATCTTCCCACAGAAGTTACTTATTCGGGGAGTTATTCCTTAACAATACCCAATAAAGAACAACAGAATTTAAAAGACGAAAACGGTGATAATGCAGATGATATAGTAAGTAATAATGAAGGGCCACAAGTGGCGCTAATAGCTTCACTATTATATGGCAAATGGCGTATTGAGAACCAAAATGCACATTACATTTTAAATACCAATAAAACAGGAAGTTACTCAAACAATAGAGGTAAAAAGAAAAATTTTAGTTGGTCTTTAGTTGGGAATTTTTTAAATATTAAAATGGACGACGGTATTGTGTTTGTATGGCAAATTACGTCACAAACAGACAGCCAAATTATAATGGACGATATTCAGAATAACGAGTTTGATAAGGTTTTAAAAAGAGTGTAAGATGAAATTTTTGATATGTTTTTTATTATTATTTTCATTTTTAGCTACAAATGCTCAAAATGACGCCACAACCGACGAGGTTGAAACTATTAATGGAGTGCTTTATAAAAATAAACGACCCTTTACAGGAACATTATACAGAGATTCTCCAAACGCTATCAATACCTGTATGTGTGTATTGGAAGCTGCCTATTTAAATGGATATTTAAACGGAATAAAAAACGAATATTCTGAAAGCGGTAAGATAAAATTTACAGGAAAATTCAGTAATGGAAAGGAAGTTGGAGAACATTTTTTTTATGATGAACTAGGAAATATTGAAATGCGTATTCTGTTTTCTAGTGTGGAGGTTAAAGAAAGCAAAAGCCAAAATACTGTGGTAGAAACAAAAACAGAAAGTTTGCCAATTATTGATACTCAATCAAAACCAAAGGAACAAGTTGAAACAACCCTGGAGGTAAATACAGCAGCAAGTTTTGAAATGAAGACAGAAAACGTGCCTGTTATAATTTCAGAAACAGAACCAGTTGAGCAGATTGAGATAAATTCAGAAATAAACCCGCAAACAGGTTTTGAGACGAAAAGAGAGATTTCCCGAGTAGTAACTTCTGAAACAGGTCCCAAAATAAACACAGAAACAAGTGGCTATGCAAAGAGTATAAATAATATTCAGCCAGACAGCAATGGATATGAACCTGCGTATTGGAGTGAAATGACAGACTTGCCACCTACAGCTCCAGGCTGTGAAGGCTTAACAGAAATACCGTTGGCAAACTGTACAAACAATGCCGTTTGTAACTTTATTCTTAGTAATATAGATAAACACACCCTTGGTCTTCAGGGGTTGCCAAAAGGCAAGTACACCGTGTTGGTGAAATTTAATATTTCTAAAAATGGCAGTATACGCGATATTGTAATACAAAGCCCATTAATTCAATTAGAAAATGAATTTATTAGAATTTTAAAATTATTACCAACCTTTCGGCCAGCACAGCTAAACGGAGCTTTTGTAAGGGTTAAGTATGAATTTGGATTGAATGTGACGCTTTAGCGGAGAATGAGTCAGTCAAATGCTTGAAAATGATGATTCATAGCCCTATTCATGGATTAACGCATTTTTATTTTACCATTTTTTTTATTTTTAGCGCTTCAGTTACAAGTATAATGGGGGTGAATAAGAGTATATTCTTCGCACATCAAAAACGTTATATTCTAAAATAACGACCAAAGTTAGCATTCAAAAAAGCATTTCCCCAATTAATACCTCAAATCAATAATTAGTTTTATTTTTGTTGTCCCTGAAAAATTTCAGTTATTTACATTACAATTTATAAAGATGAAAACACTACAGTTCAGAGAAGCCATACAAGAAGCGATGAGCGAAGAAATGCGTCGCGACGAAACTATTTATTTAATGGGCGAGGAAGTTGCCGAATACAATGGTGCCTACAAAGCCAGCAAAGGAATGTTGGATGAGTTTGGTGCAAAACGTGTTATTGACACGCCAATTTCAGAAAATGGTTTTACAGGCATAGCTATTGGCTCTGCAATGATAGGGAAC
Organism: uncultured Aequorivita sp.; assembly: GCA_964522085.1. Classification (GTDB taxonomy): domain Bacteria; phylum Bacteroidota; class Bacteroidia; order Flavobacteriales; family Flavobacteriaceae; genus Aequorivita. Next base: position 5,932 of record CAZFUX010000091.1, on the reverse strand, counting down.
AGACCCATTGTTGAGTATATGACATTTAATTTTTCGCTTGTTGCGATAGATCAAATAATAAACAACGCTGCCAAAATGCGCCAAATGAGCGGTGGACAATTTAATATTCCAATCGTTTTTCGTGGGCCAACAGCTTCTGCGGGGCAACTTGCAGCAACGCACAGCCAAGCTTTTGAAAGTTGGTACGCAAACTGTCCAGGTCTTAAAGTAGTTGTACCAAGCAATCCCGCCGATGCAAAAGGGCTTTTAAAAAGTGCTATTCGTGATAATGATCCCGTAATATTTATGGAAAGCGAACAGATGTATGGCGATAAAGATGAAGTGCCTGAAGGCGAATATTTAATTCCGTTAGGCGTTGCAGATGTTAAACGAAAAGGAACAGATGTAACTATAGTGTCCTTCGGAAAAATTATAAAAGAAGCTTACAAAGCAGCTGAAGAACTAGCTAAAGATGGCATTGAATGCGAAATAATTGATTTGCGAACTGTTCGTCCACTAGATTATGAAGCAATTTTTGAATCTGTAAAGAAAACAAACCGATTGGTGATTCTTGAAGAGGCGTGGCCGTTTGGGAATGTTTCTACAGAAATAACCTACCAAGTACAAAACCAAGTTTTTGATTATTTGGATGCACCTATTGTAAAAATTAATACTGCAGATACTCCAGCGCCATTTTCTCCAAATTTGCTAACGGAATGGCTTCCAAATAGTGAGGATGTTATTAAGGCGGTAAAAAAAGTACTTTATAAAAAATAGTACTCAATAGTTCAGTTGCAGTAAATAGTTGCAAACCCTCTGTGAAACTCCGCAAAATCTTTATAAAAAAGAGTTGCGCAAAAAAAACATAGAGTTTCACAAAGAAAAACCCCTAAGACCAGAAGGTTTTTATATGAAGTATTTTTTTCTATTTTCACTTATAATATTGAGTGCTTCTGTATTCGCCCAAACCAAAGTAAGCGGTGTTATAAAAGACGCAACAGGTTATGAAGTGGCTTTTGCAAATGTTGTTTTTAAAGATTCACAAGAAGGAACTATTTCTGATGAAAATGGGCGTTTTTACTTAGAGAGCGACAAAACTTATCAAACCGTTATCTTTTCCTTTATTGGTTTTACAACGAAAGAAGTAGAGCTTACTTCCCGAAGTAATTACAAAATGGAAATAGTACTTGAGGAAAGCGCAGATGCCTTAGATGAGGTAGTGGTTTACAGTGGTAAAACTTCAAAAAAAGACAATCCTGCTATTGACATTCTTCGGAAAATATGGGAAAACCGTAGGGAAAACGGCGTGAAAAAATTCAAACAATACGAATACGATAAATACGAAAAACTTGAATTTGATTTAAATACTATTGATAGTGCCTTGATGAAGAACAAGGTTTTTAAAGGAATGGAATTTATTTTTGAACAAACCGATACTTCAAACGTTACTGGAAATACATATTTGCCTATTTTTATAAACGAAGCAGTTTCAAAAGTATATGGTGATAATTCACTAAAAGAAGAAAAAGAATTGCTTCGCGGAAATAAAAACTCTGGGTTTGAGAATAACCAAACACTTATTGCTTTCGTAAAAGATCTTTATAGCGAATATGATGTGTATGATAATTACCTGAAATTTTTTGATAAACCCTTTACCAGTCCGCTTTCGCGCACGGGCGTAGATGTGTATAATTATGTTTTGCGAGACAGTGCTTACCGTGATAATAAATGGTGTTATAATATAGTGTACTACCCACGCCGAAAAAATGAACTTACTTTTAAAGGCGATTTTTGGGTAAATGATACCACTTGGGCAATAAAGGAAATAAATCTTCAAGCTTCAAAAAGCGCCAACCTAAACTGGGTGCGCGATGTATATATTGAACAAGAGTTTGATGTCCTTAACGATTCTATCTTCCTAATTACCCGTGATTATTTTTTGAGTGATTTCAGTTTTCAGAAAAAGGAAGCCGCCAAAGGTGTTTATGGTAAACGAACGACACTTTATGACAAATATGTTTTTGATATTCCAAAAGATAAAAAATTCTATAACCAACAAGTAGATCCTTATAATTTCGAAACCTACAACCGTCCAGACGATTTTTGGGAAATGAACCGAATGGAAAAGCTAAGTAAAGACGAAACAGGAGTCTATAAAATGCTTGACACATTAAAGACCGTTGGTCGTTTTAAAGCTTTATACAATATCGGTTCAACATTAGCGAGTGGCTATTATGAAGTAGAAAATTTTGATATTGGTCCTGTTTTCTCCATTTTCGGTTTTAATGAAGCCGAAGGGATGCGAATACGTTTGGGCGGCAGAACCTATTTTAGCCAGAACGACCAATGGAGACTGGAAGGCTTTGGAGCCTACGGTTTTAAGGATGATAAATTTAAGTATGGAATTTCCGCCAAATGGCTTATAGATAGAAAATCACGATTAACGGTCTTTGGAGGTAACAGGCGCGATGTAGAGCAAACAGGAGCCAGTCTTACCAATAGCAACGATGTTTTGGGGCGTAGCCTTGCATCCTCTTCATTATTATCAGTTGGCGCTAACGATAGGCTCTCTAATATAAATCTTACAACAATAGGTTTTGATATTGAACCTTGGAAAAATTTTACACTTCGCCTTACTAGTTCCTACCGAACATTGAAATCTGCAACGGAAACTTTCAGTATAGACTTTAATGTAATGGAAGATGGCTTATTTACAGGCGAGACTAAAAGTGAATTAAAACAGGCTGAAATACAATTTGGATTTTTATATTCTCCTGGCAGAAAAACATCTGGTTACGGAGTAGAGCGCACCGTAATAAACTCGAGCGATTTCCCCACGTTTTATGCTGGTTATAGTTATGGTTTAAAAGATATTTTGGACGGCGATTTTGAATACAAAAAAATTCAAGCGTTATACACACAGCCGTGGAGTATTGGTGGCATAGGTCGCTTGCTTTCTACTGTTGAAGCAGGGACAACCATTGGTGCAGTGCCATTAAGTTTATTAAATCCAATACCTGGTAACCAAACCTATTTTAGTCTCTACAACAGTTTTACGCAATTGGATTATTATGAATTTGTAAGCGATACCTATGCATCTTTACATCTTCAACATAATTTTGGAGGAAGAATTTTCTCTCGAATCCCGCTACTTAGAAAACTAGATTTACGTGAAGTAGTTGGTTTTAGGGCGATTTACGGTTCTATTTCACAAGAAAATAAAGATTTGAATGCTTCAAATATTGTCTATCAAGCTCCCGAAGATATCTATTGGGAATGGAGCGTTGGGGTAGGTAACATCTTTCGTGTTTTTAGAATAGACTTCAATTTTCGAGGAAACTATTTAGACAATCCTGATGCCCGAAGTTTTGGCGTTACTGGGGAGTTTGGGTTTAGTTTTTAGGGATTTCTTCACTTTTCCGTCCTTTTTTAACTCAAAACCCAAAGATTAGTATCTTAAAAATCCCCTAATTTGCGGAAAGGTTGCTATATTTACAGTTCTAAACATTCAAAACTAAATCATATTTAAAATGAAAAAAAGTACTTTAAAACACATGGTGGTTTTATCCTTCGCGCTCTTCTGCTTTGGGATGAATGCCCAAAAAAGTGCGTTATGGACGAAAGCTTCGGCCAGTGAGACGCAAAACAGACAGTTAGAAGATCGTAAGACTATGCCGCAAGCGTATAATCTTTTTTCACTAAACACAGAAAATTTAAAAAATCTATTAGCTCAGGCTCCTGCTAGGAATACTTCTTTTAGCAATGTAATTATAGAGTTGCCAACAAATAATGGCGATATACAACGTTTTCGTGTGTATGAAGCTTCTGTGTTTGCGCCAGAACTTCAGGCAAAGCACCCTAATATTAGATCTTACGCTGCTCAGGGTATTGATGATGCATCAGCTATTGCACGCTTTAGTGTTTCAGATATTGGTGTTAACGTAATGATATCTTCTCCTAAGTACTCTACTATTTATATAGATCCATTTACTAAGGATGAAGATTATTATATTTCTTACAACATCAATAAACTTCCGGTAGATCCAGAAAATTTTGAATGCTTAACAGAAAGTAGTGATAGCGGAATAACTCCTGATGCTGGAAAGAATGCTGATGACGGTATTTTAAGAACTTTTAGACTTGCTGTAGCCTGTACAGGTGAATATGCGCAGTATCATTTAAACCAGCAAGGCGTGCCTTCTAATGCTACAGATGCTGTAAAAAAAGCAGCAGTTTTAGTAGCTATAAATAATACTATGACTCGTGTTAATGGAGTTTATGAAAAAGACCTTTCAGTTACTATGGTTTTAGTGCCAAATGAAGAAGATATCATATATCTTGTTGCTTCAAGTGATCCATTTACAAATAACTCTGCCGGTACTCTTATTAACCAAAGCCAAACAGTTATTGATGCTCAAATAGGTTCTGCAAATTACGATATAGGTCATACTTTTAGTACAGGAGCAGGTGGTCTTGCACAATTAAGAGTGCCATGTACTGCGTCTAAAGCAAGAGGAGTTACTGGAACTAGCTCTCCTATTGGTGATAATTATGATATTGATTATGTAGCGCACGAAATGGGGCACCAATTTGGTGCAAACCATACCTTCAACAATTCATGTGGAAATAATAGAAACGGATCTACTGCAATGGAGCCTGGAAGTGGTTCTACAATTATGGCTTATGCCGGTATTTGTTCTCCAAATATACAAGCACATAGCGACGACTATTTTCATGCAATTAGTATTCAAGAAATGTGGACAAACATTGCAAACGGCCAAAGCCAGTGTGGTGCTCAATCTGCTACTGGTAACTTGCCCCCAACTGCAGATGCTGGACCTGATAGAAATATTCCGAAAGGAACACCGTTTATTTTGATGGGTACTGCTACAGATCCTGATGCTGGAGATTTACTTTCACATTCTTGGGAACAAATGGATAGTCAAATTGGTTCAATGCCACCGCAAAATACTTCAACAGTTGGTCCAATGTTTAGATCTATAGATCCTCTAGCGTCACCAGACAGATATATGCCTGCTTTAGTTACGGTACTTGCTGGAAACACACAGAGTACTTGGGAAGTAGTCCCAACTGTTGGAAGATCCCTGAGATTTAGATACACGGTGCGTGATAATGTTGCCGGTGGAGGTTCTTCTACAAGTGATAATATGTTTGTAATTGTTGATGGAACCGCAGGACCATTTGAGGTAACATCGCAAGATGACGCTACTACTTGGACTATAGGAAATACAGAAACTGTTACTTGGGATGTTGCAGGAACAGATGTTGCACCTGTTGATAGCCCTAGTGTAGATATTCTATTCTCTACAGATGGTGGGCAAACATATCCTATAACTATTGCTTTAAATGTGCCTAACAATGGTAGTGCGGTTGTAAACGTACCTAATGTAAACACTACTACAGGTAGAATGATGATTAAATCGTCTAACAATATTTTCTATGACCTTAATAATGGCGTTATTACAATAGATGGAACTGTAGGTGTAGATGATTTTACTTTTGAAAATTTCTCGGTTTATCCAAACCCATCAAGCGGAACTTTCAACCTTACATTTAAGCCAGCTACAAACGATAACATTCAGGTTTCACTTTATGACCTAAGAGGAAGAGCCATCAACCAATTTATTTTTGATGATGTTTCTGCTTCAAGTACATTCACTAAGCAATTAGATTACGGCTATGTAGATAGCGGAATGTATTTTCTTGTTGTGAAAAACGGCAACAAAGTAACTACTAAGAAGGTTATTAAGAACTAGAGAGTAGAATTTAGAATAAAGAGTAAAAAGAGGCATTCAATTTTTTGAACGCCTCTTTTTTTTGTTTGAAATTGTCCCGTCCTGGAATAGCGATACACTAAGACCTCAGTGTAATGAAAATATCAGCAAATACTGGTAACACCAAACGTACTCAAAAAGACTACACGCTTTCTTTT
>CAZFUX010000090.1:0-9225 GCA_964522085.1 uncultured Aequorivita sp. | reverse complement strand
CAGTAAAATGGTTAGATTTTATGTACCCCAAATTTATTTAGGACAGGATTGGTGTTAATTCTATTTTTCTATCTGTTTTGAACAACTTTGATGATTATATTATGGAAGAATGAGTTCATGGAATATATTGTTTAGGTCTTGTGAAGATATAAAGTTTAACTTATTAGACACAACTAGAACTAGTGATGTTAGGAAAAAAAACCGAAGCTTTCACTTCGGTTTTTTAAAAACTGGTGGGCGATGAGGGGTTCGAACCCCCGACCCCCTCGGTGTAAACGAGGTGCTCTGAACCAGCTGAGCTAATCGCCCTCATTGTTTAGAGGATGCAAATATAAGCTACTTTTTATTTGCAGCAAACATTTATTTAAAAAAAATTATAAAACTTCTGCAACCACAAAAGTGCTTCCGCCCACAAATACTAAATCATTAATTGAAGAATTTTTAATTGCAGCTTTATACCCTTCTTTTACAGAAATATAATCTTCACCAACTAAACCAAAACCTCTTGCATGTGCAAGTAATAATGAAGCATCTAGCCCACGCGGAATATTGGGTTTGCAAAAATAGTAGACTGCATTTTTAGGAAATAAAGGCAAGACAGAGTTCAAATCTTTATCGCTTACAACCCCTAAAACAATGTGAAGGTTCTTAAAACTTTCTTTTGAAATCTGCTCCATTACTAATTGCAAACCATCTTTGTTATGGCCGGTATCGCAAATTACTTTTGGGTTTTGCTGTAAAATTTGCCAACGCCCCATTAATCCTGTGCTACTAATTATATTTAGCAATCCTGTTTTAATATTTTCTTCGGAAATGTTAAAACCTTTATTTTGAAGGATTTTCAAAGTAGCCAAAACAGTTTTTATGTTTTTCTGTTGATAATTTCCTTTTAAATCTGAAATATATTTTGAAACATCAATTGTTTCAGCAAAAGTAATTGGCGCATTTTTTTTTGAAGTAATCTGCTCAAAAACTGGTTTTGTTTCTGATAAAGTTTCACCAATAACCACGGAGATTTCGTTTTTTATAATTCCCGCTTTTTCGGCAGCAACTTTTTCTAAAGTGTTTCCTAAAAATTGGGTATGATCTAAACCTATATTTGTAATAACTGAAACTTCGGGTGTTATAATATTTGTGCTATCCAGCCTACCTCCCATTCCTACTTCAATAATAGCGATATCAACTTCTTCATTTCTGAAATAATCAAACGCCAAACCTACCGTCATTTCAAAAAACGAGAATTTATTACTTTCAAAAAATGGCTTGTGAATTTCAACAAATTCTGAAACATATTGTTTCGAAATCATTTCGCCATTAATCTTTATTCTTTCTCTAAAATCTTTTAAATGTGGCGAAGTATAAAGCCCAGTTTTATAACCTGCTTCCTGAAAAACTGAAGCAAGCATATGGCTTGTACTGCCCTTACCATTAGTCCCAGCAATGTGGATGCTTTTAAAACCTTTCTCAGGATTTTTTAAATAATTTGCAAGATTTATGGTTGCAGATAAATCTGCTTTATAGGCAGACTGCCCTACTCTTTGGTACATTGGTAGTTGTGCAAAAAGCCAAACTATGGTTTCGGAATAATTGATGGTTGAATTATTTATTTTACAATTAGTTTTTTTGTAGTCTGTTTTATTCCTTCGGAAATTTTTAAATAATAAATTCCCGCTTGAAAATTTTGAACAGATAAGCTTATTTCCTTTTTTCCTTCAAAATTATTTTGTTTTACAAGCCTTCCCATAACATCATATATCATTAAAGATGTTTGATTTGAAGTGTTTTTCAAAGAAATCGTAACCATTTCTGAAGCGGGATTTGGAAACACTTTTACTTCAGAAGAAAAAATATTTTCATTTGTATTCAAAATATCATCAGATATATCAATTTTATACGTTGAACGCCCAAAAGTAGCAGCGAATAAAAATTGTGAACCTTCGTGAATATGTAAATCCGTAACTACAACCGAAGGAAGATTTTCACCTAAAACACTCCAATTAACACCTTCATCTGCAGTAGCTAAAACGCCAATATCTGTACCTACAAAAAGATTTCCAAAACCGTCTTGCTCTATATCATTCACAGGAATGTCTGGCAAACTCGCAGAAATATCAAACCAATTGCTTCCTAAATCGGTGCTTTTATATACGTGGCCTACGTCTTCGCCAAACCGATATCCCGAAAGCGTTAAATAAACGGTATTTGGATCTTCTCTGGAAGCCAAAACCGTTGTAACCCATCTGTTAGGCACTCCCGCAGATACATCTGTCCAATTACTTCCACCGTCCTCTGTAACCCAAGCCTTTCCATCGTCTGTTCCAACAAAAATTAGTTCATTGTCTAAAGGCGAAACACTAATGGTTGTAATGGTTCCAAAGGTAAGATTACCAGAATGGGGACCATCAGTTAAATCTGGGCTTATGGCAGACCAACTACCCGCAGCATTTGTGGTTTTGTATAGTTTATTTGTTCCGTAATAAAGTGTTTGCGAATTTGAAGGATCAAAAGTAATTGGCGTGTCCCAATTGTTTCGGTCACCGCCAGAAATTCCATTAGTGGCATTGGAAAACGAATTGCCATTATTAGTTGACTTCCTAAGGGAACCATTTTGAGAAAGTGCATAAATAACATTTGTATTTGTAGGATCTACCAACGGCTGAAAACCATCGCCACCATTAATGATGTTCCAATCTGTTAAACCACCTGTTTGGGTTCGGCTCGTACTATTATCTTGCGCTCCGCCATAAATTTTGTTTTCGTTTTGTGCATCTACATGCATTCTGTAGAATTGCGTAATAGGAAGTTTTAAATCTTTTACTGAAGAAGCTCCGCCGTTACTGCTTGAATAAAGACCTCCATCATTACCAAGAAGCACTTCGCCTGGAATAGATGCGTTAAAAGCCATTGCATGCTGATCTACGTGAACATTAGAAAATGAATCTGACCAACTTGTACCGCCATTGGTCGATTTTTGAACTTCAAAATCTACATTATAGATTGTATTTTCATCCGTAGGGTCTACAAAAATTCCGCCAAACCACCAATGAAAACCTACATCGGTCAACTGATTAGAATTGACAGCCGTCCAAGAATCACCACCATTTGTAGTTTTATAAACTCCCTGAATATTTCCTGTTGCATCAGCATAACGTGTATAAAGCACATTTGGGTTAGATTGCGAAATAGCTATGCTGATTCTCCCTTTTTGAGAAGCTAAGCTTGGTAAACCATTGGTAAGCTCCACCCAATTAGAACCGCCATCGGTAGTCCTGTAAATTCCTGAAGTTATTCCACCATACTGCCTATTATTTGGTCTTCTAATACGCTCCCAACTTGCAGCATATACAATATCTCCATTTGCGGGGTGAATAGCCATATCTACCACTCCTGTGGAATCGCTAACAAACAATACTTGTTCCCAGCTATCGCCTCCATTTATAGTTTTATATACACCGCGATTATTACTATTTCTAAACAAAGGTCCCATTGCACCAACAAAGGCTGTATTATCATTATTTGGATCTAGAACAATCTTACCTACACTGCCTATGTATGGCAGGCCTTTAGATTGCCAAGTTGTGCCTCCATCTATACTTTTATAAATTCCATCACCATCGTAAACTAGTGAGCCTCCACCAGCATTTACTTCACCAGTTCCCACATAAATTAAATTATTGTTGCTTTTTGAAATTTCAATATCGCCTATGGAAAGCATTTCTTGATCATCAAAAATGGGTATCCAATCATTTCCGCCGTTTATTGTTTTAAAAATTCCGCCGGAAGCCGCGCCCACATAATAAATATTGGGTTGTGTGGATGGTATTTCAATATCAGTAATACGTCCGCCAATATTTAATGGTCCGCTGAATTGCCAAACTTCATTTGCTGAACTTTTATTTGCAGCTTGTTTTTTCCATTGAATTGCTTTAGAATAGGCCGTTGTATTTATTTCGCCATCGGGATAGGCACGTTGCATAAACAGTATGTCGAAAGGGTATTTTTCCTTTTTTTCTTCTGAAATTTTTGAAATTGATTTATCAGATTTTGAAGCTTTATTTTCTTCTGAAGTATTTTTACAGCCAACAAAACACATTAAAACGAAAATGAAAGTACGAAGCATAGTATCTTTTTTTTGAAGTTTAAAGATACTGAAAAAAAAACCAGTTTTTAATGGGAATTACTACTGAGAAATACTGAATTTGTAGATAATTTTGCCAATTTGTTTTGCAGGTGCTTTATCGTCTGCATTAAACTTTGTAGCCATTGCAGCACGTTTTGCTGGTTCAGTAAGGCATCGAGAATTATTTGTGGTTCCGCGCACGCCTGGGGTTGCACTTATCACTTTTCCGTTCCGATCTACTTCAATACTTACTACTACCGTTCCGGCTTCGTTACAATCTTGAACAAATTTTTCTTTGTTTAAAGCTTTTCTTCCACCGAGCATGTAGTTTCCGTCGCCATCCAATCCTTTTCCTGTACCGTAATATGCATTGGCATTCGGGTCGCCGTCTGGACTACCTTTATCGCCAGGTTTTCCATCATCTCCTTCGCCTCCTTTTGCTGTTCCATCACTTTTAGGTCCGTTTAAAATACTTGAAAGCGCATCTGATGTAGCTTTATCAGGTTTTGGCTCTGGTTTTTTAACTTCTTTTTTAGGTTGCTCTTTTACGGGGCTTTCTTTTTGCTCCTTTTTAGGCTTTTCTTTTTTTATTACTGGCGCATCTTCATTATCCTGAGTCACTACTTCTTCCTTAATTTCGGCTTTGGGCTGCGAAACAGCTGCAGCTGCAGTTTTTTGTGGAGCTGATTGAATTTTCTCTGTAGGTTGAATAGTACCACTTCCCGTTTCAGTTGTGCCAAAATTAATGGCAATACCTTGCTCTAATGGCGGATCTAGATACTTCATTCCCACATAAAACAATAAAATAAGTATAACCACATGCACGATTACCGTGATGATCATACTTTTTCGTTTATGTTCAGTGTTTAAAAATTTCATACTTCGACTTCGCTCAGTAACCGAGATTTAGGATTTATAATTCAATAAATTTGAAGTTTATTGAATTATAAATCCATTCAAAAGCCAACTGATTACTGTGTACTGACTACTGATTAATTCGGTCTAACTGCGAGAACTACCTTATACTTATTTCGATTAGCGATATCCATTACGAAAACAGCATCTTCAATAGGAACGCCTTCTTCAGCACGCAGAATTATTGTAGGTTCGTCTTGACCGGCAAGTACTTTTATCAGTTCGCTTTCAATGCTGTATTCGCTTACGCGTTCTTTATCCACATAATAAGCGCCATCTTTTGTGATGCTTACAGATGCTTTCTGCACGTTTGAAGTCTTTCCTTTTGCCTTTGGTAGTATTAAATCCAAAGCATCTGGTGTTATTGCAGGCGAAGTAAGCAAGAAAAACACCAATAACAGAAACACAATATCTGTCATGGAGCTCATGCTAAACTCTGCGCTTACTTTATTTCTACCTCTTAAATTCATTAAATAGGCTCGTTTAACATGTCTAGAAAATCTACCGCTGTGGCTTCCATTTGGTGTACCACTTTATCGGTTTTAACAACCAAATGGTTGTAGCCCATATACGCAATAATACCTACAATTAATCCTGCTACAGTGGTTGTCATAGCTGTGTAAATTCCTTCGGCAAGACTTCCCATTTCGGCTTGACCACTACTAGTTGCAAGTTGGTGAAATGCTAAAACCATACCAATTACAGTCCCTAAGAAGCCAATCATAGGAGCGGCTCCCGCGATTGTTGCTAAAACGCTTACGTTTTTTTCAAGTTTATAAACTTCTAAACGACCAGCGTTTTCAATAGCCGTATTTATATCTTCCAACGGACTTCCAATTCTGGAAATTCCTTTTTCAGTTAAATGTGAAACTGGGGTATTACTCTGAGCACAAAGCACTTTTGCTGCTTGAATATTACCTTTAGCCACGTGGTCGCGAATTTGATTCATAAAATTACCGTCCATTTTGGAAGCAGCTTTTATTGCGAAAATTCTTTCGAAATAAATATAAACTGCTACAAAAAGTAGCACAAAAAGAATGCCGATAATTATTTGTCCTGCAACTCCGCCATTTAATAGCAGATCCATTATAGTAAGAGTTTTCTCTTCAGAAATTGGTTCAAGATTTTGTGCAACTTCGACACCCTCTTGAATAAAGAAGTTTAACATAAAAAAGGTTTTGTTTTAGTGAATAACGGAATTAGATTTCAGAAATTGTTAGGCATTGTGAAAAATCACTCTTTCGATTAAAAGAAATGCTCCAGCTCCAGCTATAAAACCAATAAACGCAAGCCAAGTAATCTTTTTAAGATACCAGATAAAGTCTATTCGCTCCATACCCATTGCTGCTACACCGGCAGCAGAGCCTATAATAAGCATACTTCCACCTGTACCAGCCGAATAAGCTATAAAGTGCCACAGAACCGAATCTATTGGCTCTTTGTACATTCCTATAGAAGCCGCAACCAATGGCACGTTGTCTATAATTGCGGAACAAACCCCAAGCAGAATAACCACAACATCTTGATTTGGTATTGCTTCTTGTAATACTTCGGCTAAATAACGAAGAGTTCCTACTGGGTCACCATTTTGGGCTACTCCAAATACTAAACTTTCTAATCCTGCAACTGCCATTAATATTCCAAGGAAAAATAGAATACTAGAAATTTCAATACGTGATAATGCTTTATGTGCAGAATACAGATGTCTTCTTTCTTTGCTGAAATCTTCTTCTGGATGGATATATTCTGAAACCAACCAAACAACTCCTAGCGCTAACATCATCCCCATGTAAGGAGGCAAATGCGTTAAAGTTTTAAATATTGGAACCGAAACAATCATTCCTAGACCTAGAAAAAGTATTGTTTTACTACTTAGAAGTACTCCTTCATCATTATTTTCAGAAGCATCAACTTCTATGTTTCCACGGAAAGCTGGCAAATAGCTCGCTATAATAAACGGTAACGCAAAACACACAATAGAAGGTATTACAATATATTCTATTAGTCCTCCAGCCGATACTTTTTTAGCAATCCACAACATAGTTGTAGTTACATCGCCAATTGGAGACCAAGCACCACCAGCGTTTGCAGCTATAACTACCATTGCAGCAAACCAAAGTCTATCTTCTCTTCTGTGTATAAGTTTTCTTAAAAGTGTAATTAATACAATTGTAGCCGTAAGGTTGTCTATAATTGCTGAGAGGAAAAATGCAAGAAGCCCGATTATCCACAATAATCTTCGTTTGCTTTTTGTTTTAACGGCGCTTTTTAATACTTCAAAACCACGGTGAAGATCAATTATTTCAACAATAGTCATTGCTCCAATAAGGAAAATAAGTATCTCGGCGGTTTTACCTAAATGGTGAAGCAATGTTCCCTCAAAGCCTTCCATGGCGTGTTCTCCACCCGAGAGATAATTGAATGCTTGCTCTTCAGTGTTTATAACATCAAACCATCCTTTAGTAAAACCAATTGCCAAAACAGCCCAAATTAAAGAAGCCATTATTAAAGCAGGAACAGTTTTATCGAGCTTTAACGGATGTTCTAAGGTTATTGAAAGATAACCTATTACGAAAATTAATATAATTATTGAAGCCATGCTGTGGTTAGTTAGAGTTAATTATAATAGTTGTTTCAAGGCAATTTCGAAAGCAGTTTTACTGATGTTAGTTTTAGTGCTATTATTATTATACGTATTTTGAATAGCATTTTTTATTGTAATTGAAGTATCGTTGAAAATAGCTTCATCCGTCATTTCTACTTTACGTTCCATAAAATATGCGAAAACACGAGCCATACCGCAATTACTGATAAAATCTGGAATTAAACTAACACGCTCATCAGTATATTGCATAATCGGACCGAAGAATATTTCTTTATCTGCAAAAGGCACGTTTGCACCACTGCTTATAACTTCTAATCCGGTTTCAATCATTTGCGAAATCTGCTCTTGCATAACTAAACGCGATGCAGCGCAGGGAGCGAAAATCTCTGTTTCTAGCTTCCAAATTTTGTCGTTTATTTCATCAAAAGGAATCGTGTTTTTGGCTACTAAAGTGTTGCCATCCTTTGTAAGAAAAAGTTGTTTTATTTCTTCAAAAGAAAAACCGTCTTTGTTAATAACCCCGCCGTTGCGATCAATAATTCCAACAATTTTGGCGCCCATCTGCGCTAAATAATAGGCTGCTGCAGAACCTACGTTTCCAAAACCTTGAACTATTGCTCGTTTTCCTTTTACGCTTCCACCATAAATATCATAATAATGCTTCACAGCTTCGGCAACTCCAAACCCAGTAACCATATCTGCCACTTTATAACTTCTAGTAACATCTGGTGAATATTTCGGGCTTTCTAAAGCTTTTATAACACCGTGACGCAACTGGCCAATTCTATTAATTTTATCCGCTTCTGAAGGAACAAAATGTCCATTGAAAACGCCTTCTTGCGGATGCCAAATACCAACTTGCTCGGTAAATGGTATTACTTCGTGAATTTCATCCACATTTAAGTCGCCTCCTGTTCCGTAGTAAGCTTTCAATAATGGCGAAACAGCCTTGTACCATCTTTCTAAAACACCTTTTTTTCGCGGGTCCGCAGGATCAAAGTTAATTCCGCTTTTTGCGCCACCAATTGCTGGTCCAGAAACTGTAAATTTCACCTCCATAGTTTTGGCGAGTGAAAGCACCTCGTTAGAGTCAAGTCCTACACGCATTCGCGTTCCGCCACCGGCAGCGCCACCACGTAAGGAATTTATTACCGTCCAACCTTCGGCTTCAGTTTCGGGGTCGTTCCAATGGAAAACAATTTCAGGCTCTTTTTCTTCGTACTTTTTTAGTAATTCTTTCATTTAAGGTGGAGAGTTAAATTTTCCTTAGCTAATGCAAAGGAGCGTAATGACAAATATAAAAAACTTGTTAGGGGTTTAGTTTTTTTTTGAATAAAATTTATTCTTTTATTATTTACATTTTTGTGAAATGGCAATAATCAATTAAATTTTTTTAGGCATAAATGTTGAGTAAGAAATAAAAAACCATTTTTTGTGTAAAAAAATACTTTCAATTGTCGTTTTAATCACTTTATTTTCTTGTTCAAATAACGAAAGTAACGAACAAATACAATCGGTTTTAGCAGAATTTAAAATATGCTTATCCTTTTGTTTCCCCATTAGTTTTTTCGTATTTTAAATTATG
>CAZFUX010000089.1:0-9312 GCA_964522085.1 uncultured Aequorivita sp. | reverse complement strand
CTGCTTTAGATTACAAAACACTTGCTGAAAAAGGGTTGGAATTAAAAATTAAAAACTTTAAAAATGTAGCATAAAAAATAGTGCCAAATTTATTAGGTAGTCCAGACCCCCCACGCAAAACCTATTGAAATATGTGGCATCAAGTCGCATATTGACATCGTTGCGTTTAATTATTTTCACCTAGGGAGCTTGTGCTAAAAAATACTTGAAAGTTGGCTGTAGCATACTTATGGATAATTTGCTGTCACGGCTCAAAGTCTCAAAAATCTGTCGTCCTAGAACCCATTTTTTGAACCTCACAAAACGGTTGCGAAAAACTTATTCGGGGCGATTATCGGTAAAATGAATCTCGCTATTTTTACATTTGAAACGTTGCTTTCCAGATTGTTTTCCTGCCTAATTACGTTGATACTTGAACAAGCCCAACATCGCTTTCTTTTTGCCATTTTTAGGGCAAAGAAAAAGTTATATGAAACACGTTTCATATAACTTCTGGAATCATTAGTAATTAAAGGTGCTTAGAGCTGTTTCACCAACTATATTTGACTATTATGAGAATCTATAAAGGATATTGATTTTCATTAACATCTCTAGGTCGAGAAGGTTTTAATTTTTATTTATAAAACACCTACTTTTAAAAAGTGCTCAGCAAATTTGGGGGCACATTTTTAAGCTTCGCCAGTTGGTCCAAAATTTAATGGTATTGGCGGTTGTTCATAATCTTTTATTTCGCCGTGGGCGTTTTCAAACCTTTTAACATTATCATTCAATGCTTTTAAGAATCTTTTTGCGTGCTGTGGCGTTAAGATTATTCTTGACTTCACTTTACTTTTTGGGATTCCGGGCATTATGGCTACAAAGTCTACAACAAATTCAGATACTGAATGATTTATGATGGCCAAGTTGCTGTATATGCCTTGTGCCACTGCTTCATCCAGTTCAATGTTTATTTGATTTTGTTTTGGTTGTTGTTTTTTTTGGTCTGCCATTTTAGTCGGTAGTTAGTTGGTAGTCATTAGATGGTTGCTTCGGTACTTCGACAAGCTCAGCAACCTTAATTATGATCGTTTAATTAACTAATTTAAAAGTTCTATTTTACTTTTACTAGCTAATATTACTAATATCTTAAAAAGGTGCGTTTTACAAAACGCACCTTTTTAAGATATTAATTATAATTCACTTCTTCTTTTGCGCGGTTCATTTCTTCTAGTTCTTGTTTAGAACCTACAATTATAGTATCGTATCTACGCATACCTGTTCCGGCTGGTATTTTATGACCTACAATTACGTTTTCTTTCAAGCCTTCCAAGGTATCAACTTTACCAGCTACTGCTGCTTCGTTTAATACTTTGGTAGTTTCTTGGAAGGAAGCCGCAGAGATGAATGACTTGGTCTGTAACGAAGCTCTCGTAATGCCTTGAAGTACAGGAGTTGCAGTTGCAGCAACTGCATCGCGTGCTTCTGCAAGTTCTTTATCGTTTCTTCTTAATAAAGAGTTTTCATCACGAAGTGTTCTTGGAGAAAGGATTTGCCCTTCCTTCAAGTTTTCAGAATCACCAGCGTTTGTAATAACTTTCAATCCAAAAATTTTATCGTTATCTTCAATGAAATCGTCTTTATGTGCTAATTGATTTTCAAGGAAAGTAGTATCTCCCGGATCTTCAATACGCACCTTACGCATCATTTGGCGAACAACAACTTCAAAATGCTTGTCGTTAATCTTTACACCTTGTAGACGATACACCTCTTGAACTTCGTTCACAAGGTATTGCTGTACTGCAGATGGGCCTTTAATACGAAGGATATCTTCCGGCGTAATTGATCCATCAGAAAGTGGCATTCCTGCACGAACGTAATCGTTTTCTTGTACAAGAATCTGGTTACTCAATTTCACCAAATACTTTTTAAGTTCGCCTAATTTAGACTCTACGATAATCTCGCGGTTACCACGTTTAATTTTTCCAAAAGAAATAACACCATCAATCTCGCTTACTACAGCTGGATTTGAAGGATTACGTGCTTCGAAAAGCTCGGTAACTCTTGGAAGACCTCCTGTAATATCACCTGCTTTTGCAGATTTACGAGGGATCTTTACAAGTACTTTTCCTATTTTAATCTTCTCGCTGTCGTCCACCATAATGTGTGCACCAACGGGTAGGTTGTAAGAACGGATTACTTCGTCTTTCTTCCCTAAAA
Organism: uncultured Aequorivita sp.; assembly: GCA_964522085.1. Classification (GTDB taxonomy): domain Bacteria; phylum Bacteroidota; class Bacteroidia; order Flavobacteriales; family Flavobacteriaceae; genus Aequorivita. The sequence goes on along the minus strand of CAZFUX010000089.1, from coordinate 7,116 downwards.
TTTGAAGGGTTGGAATACGTTTTTTATCTCTAGATTCTGAAATTACTTTTTCTTGGAAACCAGTCTGCTCATCAATTTCAACTTGATATGTTAAACCTTGAACGATGTTCTCATATTTAATTTTTCCAGCAAATTCTGAAATAATTACACCGTTATATGGATCCCAAGAACAAACTACATCTCCCGCTTTCATAGTATCACCATCTTTTACATACAGTGTAGAACCGTATGGAATATTGTTAGTACTAAGGGTAATTCCTGTTTTCTTATCAACAAGTTTTAATTCTGAAGTACGAGAAATTACGATGTCTACCGGTTTTCCTTGATTGTCTTCACCTTTAACAGTTTTAAGATCTTCGATCTCTGCTTTACCATCAAATCTAACAACCAATTTGTTTTCTTCAGAAATGTTACCTGCAATACCTCCCACGTGGAACGTACGAAGTGTAAGCTGGGTTCCTGGCTCACCAATAGATTGAGCAGCTACAACACCTACAGCTTCTCCACGTTGTACCATTTTATTGGTAGCAAGATTACGACCGTAACATTGTGAACAGATTCCTTTTTTAGCCTCGCAAGTAAGTGCAGAACGAACTTCTACACTATCTATTGGAGATTTTTCAATTGCATCTGCTATTTCTTCATAAATATGTTCGCCAGCAGCAACTAACAATTCTTTGGTTAGTGGATTTACAACATCATTAAGCGCAGTACGCCCAACAATTCTTGCTCCTAAAGTTTCTACTACTTCTTCGTTTTTCTTCAAAGGTGAAACTTCAATACCACGAAGGGTACCACAATCTTCAATATTAATAATAACATCTTGTGAAACATCTACCAAACGACGTGTTAGGTAACCAGCATCTGCCGTTTTAAGGGCGGTATCTGCAAGACCTTTACGTGCACCGTGTGTAGAGATAAAGTATTCAAGAATTGAAAGTCCTTCCTTAAAGTTAGAAAGAATTGGGTTTTCAATAATTTCGCCTCCACCACTATTCGATTTTTTCGGTTTTGCCATCAATCCACGCATACCTGTAAGCTGACGGATTTGCTCCTTAGAACCCCTCGCACCAGAATCAAGCATCATATACACAGAGTTGAAACCTTGCTGATCTTCGCGAATACGCTTCATAGAAAGCTCGGTAAGTTCTGCATTGGTTGCTGTCCAAATATCAATTACTTGGTTGTAACGTTCGTTGTTGGTAATAAGTCCCATGTTATAGCTGTTAATAATACCATCTACTTGCGTGTTGGCACTATCAATCATACTCTGCTTTTCTGGCGGAATAATAATATCACCCAAGCTGAATGACAATCCACCTTCAAAAGCGAACTTGTACCCTAATGTTTTAATTTCGTCAAGGAAATCTGCAGTAACAGGAACTGAAGTTACTTTCAAAATACCACCAATAATATCACGAAGTGATTTTTTAGTCAATACTTCGTTGATGTATCCAGCCTCTGCAGGAACCTTCTCGTTAAAAATTACTCTTCCTAAAGTGGTAGTGATAATTTGCATTGTCAACTTACCTTCTTCGTTAAAGTCTTGTGTTCTAATTCTTATTTCAGCATTCAAGTCTACCATTCCTTCGTTGTAAGCAATGACAGCTTCTTCAGCAGAATAGAAAGTAAGACCTTCACCCTTCACTTTTACTTCGTCAGTAGATTTTCTAAGTTTGGTCATATAGTAAAGACCCAAAACCATATCCTGTGAAGGAACCGCAACCGGTGAACCGTTTGCCGGGTTCAGAATGTTGTGTGAAGCAAGCATCAATAGTTGGCATTCCAAAATAGCCTCTGGCCCTAATGGTAAGTGAACCGCCATCTGGTCACCATCAAAATCCGCGTTAAAAGCAGTACACACTAATGGGTGCAGTTGGATTGCTTTACCTTCAATTAATTTAGGTTGAAACGCTTGAATACCTAAACGGTGAAGCGTAGGTGCACGGTTTAGCATAACTGGATGCCCTTTAAGAATATTCTCCAAGATATCCCAAACTACAGGCTCTTTTTTGTCTATAATTTTCTTTGCAGATTTTACAGTTTTTACAATTCCTCTTTCAATCAATTTACGGATTACGAAAGGTTTGTAAAGCTCGGCTGCCATATCTTTTGGGATACCACATTCGAACAATTTTAATTCTGGTCCTACAACAATTACCGAACGAGCCGAATAATCAACACGCTTACCAAGTAAGTTTTGACGGAAACGACCTTGCTTCCCTTTCAATGAATCTGAAAGTGATTTCAACGGACGGTTACTATCTGTTTTTACTGCTGAAGATTTACGAGTGTTATCAAACAATGAATCTACCGATTCCTGAAGCATACGTTTTTCGTTACGAAGGATTACTTCTGGAGCTTTAATCTCCATCAATCTCTTTAAACGGTTGTTGCGGATGATTACACGACGGTAAAGATCATTCAAATCTGAAGTTGCGAAACGGCCACCATCTAGCGGCACCAATGGACGAAGTTCTGGTGGAATTACCGGAACAACTTTCATTATCATCCACTCGGCTTTGTTTTCACGGTTTAGGTTTGCATCACGAAGCGCTTCTACAACTTGAAGACGCTTTAACGCTTCAGTTTTACGTTGTTTAGAAGTTTCGTTATTTGCTTTATGACGAAGGTCGTAAGATAAAGTGTTTAAATCGATTCTTTTTAAAAGATCGATAAGGCACTCTGCTCCCATCTTCGCAATAAATTTGTTTGGATCTGTTTCGTCCAAATATTGATTTTCCTGTGGAATAGAATCTAGGATTGCTAAATATTCTTCTTCAGTAAGGAAATCTAATTTTTTCACCTTTTCACCACCTTCGTATTGTGCGATACCTGGTTGAATTACTACATAGCGTTCGTAGTAAATAATCATATCCAGTTTCTTAGAAGGTAATCCAAGAAGGTAACCAATTTTGTTTGGAAGGCTACGGAAGTACCAAATATGCGCCACAGGAACTACCAAATTGATATGCCCCACACGGTCACGACGTACTTTCTTTTCTGTTACTTCCACACCACAACGGTCACAAACGATGCCTTTGTAGCGTATTCTTTTATATTTACCACAGGCACATTCATAATCCTTTACAGGGCCAAAAATGCGCTCACAGAAAAGTCCGTCACGCTCTGGTTTGTGCGTACGGTAGTTTATAGTTTCGGGTTTTAGAACTTCACCACGTGATTCCGCCAAAATGGATTCAGGGGAAGCTAAACCAATAGAAATTTTATCGAATTTCTGTACTGTGTTTTCTTTATTTCTGTTCATCATGATTTAAAATAAACTTTGTTGTTAAATGAGGGTTTTTGCACCTCGGAAGAAATTGATGAGACCCCCGCTTGCGCGGGGGGATCATTATTCCTCTAATCTAATATCAAGCCCCAATCCTTTCAATTCGTGCATAAGTACGTTGAAAGATTCTGGTAATCCTGGTTCTGGCATGGTTTCACCTTTTACGATTGCTTCGTAGGTTTTCGCCCTTCCAATAACATCATCAGATTTAACAGTCAATATTTCTCTAAGCGTGGCTGAAGCACCATACGCCTCTAATGCCCAAACTTCCATCTCTCCAAAACGTTGACCACCAAATTGTGCTTTACCACCAAGAGGTTGTTGCGTAATAAGTGAGTACGGCCCAATGGAACGTGCGTGCATCTTATCATCTACCATGTGACCCAATTTAAGCATATAGATTATACCTACGGTTGCAGGTTGATCAAAACGCTTTCCTGTTCCACCATCAAATAAATAAGTATGTCCAAATCTTGGAATTCCAGCTTCATCAGTAAATTCATTGATTTGATCTATAGTTGCACCATCAAAAATTGGAGTTGCATATTTGCGACCTAATTTTTGTCCAGCCCATCCTAGAACGGTTTCATAAATTTGCCCAATGTTCATACGCGATGGTACCCCAAGTGGGTTTAACACGATATCTACAGGAGTTCCGTCTTCAAGGAAAGGCATATCTTCTTCACGTACAATACGTGCAACAATACCTTTGTTTCCGTGACGTCCCGCCATCTTGTCCCCTACTTTAAGCTTACGCTTTTTAGCGATGTAAACTTTGGCAAGTTTCAAAATTCCAGATGGAAGTTCATCTCCTACAGAGATTGTAAACTTATCGCGACGCAAGTTACCTTGAAGGTCGTTTTCCTTAATTTTGTAGTTGTGCATTAAATCTGCCACGAACACATTGGTGTCATCATCTGTAGTCCAAGTACCTCCTATTAAGTGAGTGTAATCGTCAACAGAATTAAGCATTTTTAAAGTGAATTTTTTTCCTTTTGGGAAAACAATTTCACCTAAATCATTACTTATACCTTGTGCAGTTTTACCACCTACAATTGTGAAAAGTTTTTCAACTAACACATCTTGAAGGGCTACGAATTTTGCTTCGTATTGTGCCTCAAGTTCTGCAATATCTTCTTTGTCTTTTGCACGCTTACGCTTGTCTTTTACAGCACGGGCGAACAATTTCTTTTCAATGACCACTCCGTGTAAAGATGGCGAAGCTTTAAGCGAAGCATCTTTAACATCTCCTGCTTTGTCACCAAAAATAGCGCGAAGTAGTTTTTCTTCAGGTGTTGGATCGCTTTCTCCTTTTGGCGTAATTTTTCCGATAAGGATATCGCCAGGTTTTACCTCGGCTCCTATACGAATCATTCCCGCTTCATCAAGATCTTTAGTAGCTTCTTCTGAAACGTTTGGAATATCGTTTGTTAATTCTTCGTTACCTAATTTAGTATCTCGAACTTCCAAAGAATATTCATCTATATGTATAGAGGTGAAAATATCTTCACGAACTACTCTTTCAGAAATTACAATTGCATCCTCAAAGTTGTATCCTTTCCAAGGCATGAAGGCAACCTTCATGTTACGTCCTAATGCAAGTTCACCTTTTTCGGTTGCGTATCCTTGACAAAGTACTTGTCCTTTTTTCACTCTGTCGCCTTTGCTAACAATAGGCTTCAAGTTAATAGAAGTACCTTGGTTGGTTTTTCTGAATTTTACAAGTTGATATGTTTTTTCGTCAGCATCAAAACTAACCATACGTTCGTTTTCGGTACGGTCATATTTAATAGTGATTTCATTTGCATCAACATATTCTACTACTCCATTTCCTTCTGCATTTATCAAAACACGACTATCGGAAGCTACTTGTCTTTCAAGCCCAGTTCCCACAATTGGAGAATCGGCAATCATAAGAGGTACTGCCTGACGCATCATGTTTGAGCCCATCAATGCACGGTTTGCATCATCATGCTCCAAGAAAGGAATAAGCGATGCTGAAATAGATGCAATCTGGTTTGGCGCAACGTCTGCATAATTCACAACGCTTGGCTCTACTAATGGGAAGTCACCTTCCATACGTGCAATAACCTTATCTGCTTCAATTACACCTTTATCAGACAATGGAATGTTTGCTTGCGCAATGTGTTTTTCTTCTTCTTCTTCAGCAGAAAGATAAACGGGTTCATTTTTCAAATCTAATTTTCCATCGGTAACTTTACGGTATGGAGTTTCAATAAACCCTAGGTTATTCACTTTTGCATAAACGGCAAGTGAAGAAATAAGACCAATGTTTGGTCCTTCTGGAGTTTCAATCGGGCAAAGACGTCCATAGTGTGTATAGTGAACATCACGAACCTCAAACCCTGCTCTTTCACGCGACAGACCACCTGGCCCAAGTGCAGAAAGACGACGCTTGTGCGTTATCTCTGCCAATGGGTTGGTTTGATCCATAAACTGTGATAATTGGTTTGTTCCGAAGAACGAGTTAATCACAGAAGATAATGTTTTCGCATTAATCAAATCGATAGGCGTAAACACCTCGTTGTCACGTACATTCATACGCTCACGAATTGTTCTTGCCATACGAGCAAGACCAACACCAAACTGTTGTGATAATTGTTCACCTACAGTACGTACACGACGGTTAGATAAGTGATCAATATCATCAATCTCAGCTTTAGAATTGATAAGCTCTATTAGATATTTAACGATGGTAATGATATCTTCTTTGGTAAGCACTTGCTTGTCCATTGCGATATCAAGACCTAATTTTTTGTTCATTCTGTAGCGACCTACCTCACCAAGGTTATATCTCTGATCTGAGAAAAATAACTTGTTGATAATACCACGAGCAGTTTCCTCATCTGGCGGCTCAGCGTTACGAAGTTGTCTATATATATGTTCTACCGCTTCTTTTTCTGAATTGGTAGGATCTTTTTGTAGTGTATTGTGAATAATGGCGTAATCTGCCAATTGGTTTTCCTCTTTGTGCAAAAGAATTGTTTTGCTACCAGAATCCAAAATTTCGTCGATGTGTTCTTTTTCAAGAACAGTATCACGATCTAAGATGATTTCATTACGCTCAATGGAAACTACTTCACCAGTATCTTCATCTACGAAATCCTCATGCCAAGTTTTTAGCACACGAGCGGCCAATTTACGACCAATGTATTTTTTAAGTCCTGTTTTTGAAGCCTTTATTTCTTCGGCAAGGTCAAATATTTCAAGAATATCTTTATCTCTTTCAAAACCAATAGCACGGAAAAGCGTTGTAACAGGTAATTTTTTCTTACGGTCAATATATGCATACATTACGCTGTTGATATCTGTGGCGAATTCAATCCATGATCCTTTAAAAGGAATTACACGAGCTGAATAGAGTTTAGTTCCATTTGCGTGAAACGATTGGCCAAAGAATACACCTGGGGAACGGTGAAGTTGCGAAACAACTACACGCTCGGCCCCGTTAATGCAGAAGGTTCCGCTTGGGGTCATGTATGGAATTGTACCTAAATAAACGTCCTGCACGATGGTTTCAAAATCTTCGTGTTCTGCGTCTGTACAGTACAGTTTTAAACGCGCTTTAAGAGGTACACTATAAGTAAGGCCACGCTCAATACATTCCTGGATGGAATATCTTGGTGGGTCTACAAAATAGTCTAAAAACTCTAAAACGAATTGGTTACGAGTATCGGTTATTGGGAAATTTTCCAAGAAGGTTTTATATAAACCTTCTTGGCCTCTTTCTTCTGATTTGGTTTCCAACTGGAAAAAATCCTGAAAGGATTTAATCTGAATGTCCAAAAAGTCGGGATAAGCCG
>CAZFUX010000088.1:0-9332 GCA_964522085.1 uncultured Aequorivita sp. | reverse complement strand
GTTAACTTAGGTGGTGAAATCTTGGATTCCCGAAAACCTAAATGGAGTGAGTATAGAAAGAAGTACCCTACTCTCTAATGGAAATACTATTTCAGAACTATACAAACCCCTAAACTCAATAGATACACTGCATACTAAAGGAGAATTAACTCCATTGAAACCTCTTGAAGCAATGGAACGCGATTATATATTATCAGTTTTAAAACTATGTAAGGGTAAAGTTTATGGGGAAGGCGGTGCTGCTGAAATCTTGAAAATACCAACCTCAACCCTTAATTCTAAAATAAAAAAATTGGGTATTGGTAAGGAGGATATTTTTTCTATTTAAATATATGATGAATTTCAATGCTTTTAATACCCTTTGGTCAACTATAGAACACGCAAATTTATCGAGGTAACAACATCCCAATTTGAACCGCGAAGCTGGTGGCCTCGATACTAATTTGAAATTGCTAACACATTTCAAATTCACCCACCCACCTTCACCCCCCCTCATCTATGCGAAGTGACTTAGAATTTGTATCGAGGTTCTCACAATCCAAATCATCAAGGCGACCCAGTAAGTTCGACAAAAAGTTAACACCATTTATCCCTTATATCTTCCAAACATAAATTACCTAAGCTTCCAATATGTGTATGTTGGTTGCTCACAGGTGGCTTGTAGGTTCCTGCTTGCACTTGCGCTCCTATTTGTTGGTAGGCTTCTCTAAATGATACGCCAGAAACTACTAGGTTATTTATACTATCTACGGTAAAGAGGAATTGGTATTTTTCGTCGGTTAAATCGATGTCCGTTATTTGAATTTGTTTAATAGCGTATTCGAATATGAATAAGATATCTTTTAATTCTTCAAAAGCGAGGATCATATTTTCCTTCAATAACTGAAAATCTCTATGATATCCGCTTGGCAGGTTGTTGGTGATTAAAATCATTTCTGTTTGCAGGGCTTGAATTTTGTTGCATTTGCCTCTAATTAATTCAAATACATCTGGATTTTTTTTGTGGGGCATAATACTGCTACCCGTGGTAAGCTCATCGGGGAAGCTTATAAACCCAAAATTCTGACTCATATACAAACAGATATCCATCGCAAATCTTGATAAGGTATTGCATAAACCTCCCAGAGAAGCTGAAATGGTTCGCTCGTTTTTACCCCTGCTTAATTGCGCGGCTACCACATTGTATTTTAAAGTAGCAAAGCCCATTTCTTTGGTTGTAATAGCTCTATCTATAGGAAATGAACTTCCGTAACCAGCAGCAGAGCCCAAAGGATTTTGATCCACCGTTTTTAAAACGGCATTTAGCATATACACATCGTCTACCAACAATTCGGCATAGGCAGAAAACCACAAGCCAAAAGAAGATGGCATGGCTACTTGTAAGTGCGTATAGCCTGGTAGTAATTTGTCTTTGTTTGTTTCTGCCAGATTCAAAAGTGTTTCAAAAAAGGTTTTTGTGCTATCCTTTATTTCAAGCAAATTGTCTTTGTAGTACAGGTGTAATGCCGTTAAAACTTGATCGTTTCTAGATCTGGCGGTGTGAATTTTTTTACCGACATCGCCGTATTTTTTAGTCAATTCAAATTCTATTTTTGAATGTACATCTTCAAACTGAGCATCTATTACAAATGTTTTATTTTCTATTTGAAGTCTCAATTCTTCCAAGCCTTCTTCTAATTGAAGCAGTTCTTCTTCAGAAATAATACCGATTGCTTTAAGCATTTTTGCGTGTGCTAAAGAAGCTTGCACATCGTATTTTGCGATGTATAAATCTATTTCCCTATCGTTACCAACGGTAAATTGTTCTATTTTTTTGTCTATTGTAAATCCTTTATCCCAAAGTTTCATAATTGTGTTTTTAAAGTATTTTTTCTAATAATTGTATGTAAATGGCAATCCCTTCTTCTATTTCGGCTAAGAAGATGTATTCATCGGCAGTATGCGAACGCGTACTATCGCCTGGGCCTAATTTTAAGGAAGGGCAGCTTAAACAGGCTTGATCTGATAGCGTTGGCGAGCCGTAGGTTTTTCTTCCCAAAGCGATTCCGGCTTTTACCAATTCATGGGTTACAGGTATTGAAGATGAATTTAATCGTAAGCTTCTAGGTTCAATACTTGAACAGGGCGCTTCCTTTTTTAGAATTTCAACGATTTCTGTGTTTGTATATTTATCATTCACCCGAACATCGATTACTAAATCTACTTCGGCTGGAACGGCATTGTGTTGTTTTCCCGCATTAATTTGAGTGACCGTCATTTTTACGGGGCCTAAAACATCCGATTGTTTTTCAAATTCATAATTCTGAAACCATTGCAATACGGCTATGGTATTATAAATAGCATTATCAGCGTTGGGATGCGCCGCATGGCTTGCGGTTCCAATTACCTTTGCATCGCAAACCACCAATCCTTTTTCTGCAATGGCCAGCTGCATTAACGTAGGCTCTCCAACAATAGCAACATCTATTTTAGGAATTATTTTGAGCATACTATTTAAGCCGTTGGGACCACTGTTTTCCTCTTCAGCTGAAGCCACAATAACCAAATTGTAGTTTAGATTTTCTTTATCGTAAAAATGAATAAAGGTAGCTAGTAAAGAAACCAAGCAGCCACCCGCATCATTACTTCCCAAACCGTATAGTTTACCATCTTCCACAATGGCTTTAAAAGGATCTTTGGTATAGGCGCTGTTCGGCTTCACCGTATCGTGATGTGAGTTTAACAACAGGGTAGGTTTGTTTTCTGAAAAATGCTTGTTAACAGCGCAAACGTTATTGTTGGTACGGGTGAATGGAATTGAAAAACCGTTCAACCAATTTTCTATTAATTCGGCTGTTTCTGTTTCTTCTGAAGAAAACGAAGGCGTTTCAATTAAGTTTTTGAGTAAGATTATCGCCTTTTCTTTTAATTCTTTTTGCTGTATCATTATTCTTGAATTGTTGTGAATTTTGAATTTGAGTTATATAGCATTTCAGCCTTTCCGATGCATACCTTACTTACTTGATGTTTTAGGGCATAAAAACAGTTGTTCAGCTTAGGAAGCATTCCGTCTGCAATTATCCCTTCCGCTAATAAGGAATTGTACATTTGTGTATCGACGTTTAATACTACTGAATCAGGATCTTTTACATCTTTTAGCAAGCCGTTTTTCTCAAAACAGTAATAGAGTTCTACATAATAGTCTTTTGCAAATGCAATTGCTAGTTCAGCGGCGATGGTATCTGCATTTGTATTAAGCAATTGGCCATTTCCATCATGGGTTAAGGCACAAAATACTGGGGTTATGGCATTGGGTAGTAAAAGTTGTAATACGGCTGTATTCACTTGTACTACATCTCCTGCTAAACCGTAATCTATATTTTTTACAGGTCTTTTTTCGGCAAGAATTGTATTGCCATCTGCACCCGTAAATCCGAGTGCATTACAGCCGTTTGCTTGTAATTGCGCCACAATAGTTTTATTGATTTTACCCGCATAAGTCATGGTTACTATATCTAGTGTTTCGATATCTGTTATGCGTCTTCCTTCAATCATTTTTACTTCAACTCCCATCTTATTTGCCAATGTTGTTGCAGATTTTCCACCTCCGTGAACCAATATTTTTAAACCTTCAAGTTTGGAAAATTCTTTAAGAAAATTATTTAACTCGCCTGGATCATCAATGATGTTCCCTCCTATTTTTACGATTTTTAGTTTTTTCATACTTCTAGGTTTTCAAGTATTTTTTTTAGTACAATCTGCGCGGCATAAGTTCTATTATTAGCTTGTTGAATAACAACAGATTGTTCGCTATCTAAAACGGCATCTTCAACCACCACATTTCGCCTTACAGGTAAGCAGTGCATAAACTTAGCTTGCCCAAGTTTCTCCTTAGTTATCATCCATTGATGGTCTGAATTTAGTACCTCTCCGTATTCTGTATAGCTGCTCCAGTTTTTTGCGTAGACAAAATCGGCGTCTTTTAAGGCTTCATTTTGATCGTAATTGATTGAGCTTTCCTTTGTGATTTCAGGATTTAACTCATAGCCTTTGGGGTGTGTAATGCTAAAATCTACATCTAATTCTTGCATCATCGCAACAAAGGAATTTGGAACTGCTTGTGGCAATGCTTTTGTATGCGGAGCCCAGCTTAACACGACTTTTGGCTTTTTCTTTGTTTTTAATTCTTCAATAGTTATAGCATCTGCCAAGGTTTGTAACGGATGCGCCGTGGCGCTTTCCATGCTTACAATTGGCACCGTTGCATATTTTATAAAACTGTTTATGATGTATTCCGATTCGTCTTTCGCTTTATCTTTTAGGCTTGGAAAGGCTCTAATGGCAATAATATCGGCATATTGTGAAATTACCTTGGCTGCTTCTTTTACATGCTCTGCCGTATTTAAATTCATAACAGCACCGTCTTCATATTCTAAATTCCAGGCGTCATTGACATTTAAAATAGTTACTTCCATGCCTAAGTTTTTTGCAGCTTTTTCAGTGCTTAAACGTGTGCGCAAACTTGAGTTGAAAAACAACATTACAAGTGTTTTATGTTTTCCCAAAGCTTCAAATTGAAATGCGTTCTTTTTTAGTTGAATAGCTTCTTCAATAATTTCGGGTATATTATTAATATCCTCTATTTCTGTATATCTCTTCATGATAATTCGTGTATTAAAGCTTCAACAAAAACGTCTATATGCTTTTTTTGAATGGTTAGGGGCGGAAGTATTCGTAAAAGGTTTGGATTGGTTGCACTTCCGGTAAAAATGTGATGCTTTTGAATTAATGTTTTCCGCAATTCAGCGATAGGGAAATTGAATTCTAAGCCAATCATAAGCCCTCTTCCTTTTACTGTTTTTAATTGCGGAATTGTTTTGGCTTTTTCAAAGAAGTAGGCTGAAACCTCTTGAACGTTTTCCATTAATTTCTCTTCTTTCAATACTTTTAAAATAGCCAATGAAGCCGCACAAGCTAAATGATTGCCACCAAATGTAGTGCCGAGCATACCGTAAGACGCCTCAATGTCTGCCTGAATTAAAATGCCACCTATTGGGAAACCATTTCCCATGCCTTTTGCCATAGCAATAATATCTGGCTGGATGCCGTGTTTTTGAAATGCAAAGAAATCTCCAGTTCTCCCAAAACCCGATTGCACCTCATCTGCAATCAAGAAAGCGTTATACGAACTACATAAATTGCTTAGGTTTTTATAAAATTGGGTCGTGGCTTCATTCAACCCGCCAACTCCCTGAATGCATTCTACAATAACTGCGCAGACATCATTATTTTGAAGGCTTTTTTCAACAGCATCGCTATCGCCAAGTTCTATAAATTCTACTTCTTGCTGTGCATTTATGGGAGCAACTATTTTTTTATTATCTGTTACCACAACAGCTGCTGAAGTGCGGCCGTGAAAGGAATTTTTAAAGGCAATCACTTTCTTTTTCCCTGTTTTAAAGGATGCTATTTTTAAGGCGTTCTCATTTGCTTCGGCACCTGAATTGCATAAAAACAGATTGTAATCTTCACAGTTTGAAAACTCGGTGAGTTCTTTTGCCAACTGTACTTGCAAAGGGTTTTGAATGGAATTGCTATAAAATCCTAATTTGCTTACTTGTTCACTGATGCTTTTTACATATTCTGGATGTGAATGCCCGATAGAAATTACGGCATGCCCACCATATAAATCTAGGTATTGGGTATTATTTTCATCGTATACATAAACATCGTTTGCCTTTACTGGAGTGATATCGAATAAAGGATATACATTAAATAGTTTCATACTAATTATTTTTTAAAAGAAGTTAGCTTTAAGTTGTAATCCTTCCGTTTCGTCAAAACCATACATTAAATTCATATTGAGAATGGCTTGCCCTGAAGCTCCTTTCAAAAGGTTATCCAAAACACTTGTGATTAGCAATTTACCTTTGTGAACCTGCAAATGCAATAAACATTTATTGGTGTTTACTACTTGTTTTAAATGCACTTCAGCATCAGACACAAAAGTGAAAGCTGCCTCTTTGTAGAATTCATTATACAGTTGTTTTGCTGTATCTAAACTGCCATCATATTTTGTGTAAACTGTCGCGAAAATTCCTCTAGAGAAATTCCCTCTATTGGGCATAAAATTAATTTCTGAATCAAAATTACTTTGCAGCTGTTTTACAGTTTGATAAATTTCATCTAAATGCTGATGCACAAAAGGTTTGTAAGAAGAAAAGTTATTATCGCGCCACGCAAAATGCGTAGTTGCAGACAAAGAAGTTCCTGCGCCCGTGGCACCAGTTACGGCATTAATATGAACATCGTCTTTTAATAAACCATTTGCCGCTAAAGGTAAAATTGCCAATTGAAGCGCGGTTGCAAAACACCCTGGATTTGCAATATAAGTAGCCTGTTTAATTTTTTCCTTTTGCAATTCTGCGAGTCCGTAAACAAAAGTTTTGCCATTGAATAGTTCGTCTTTTTGCAGTCTGAAATCGTTGCTTAAGTCGATTATTTTGGTATTTGGTGAAAAACTATTGTTTTCTAAAAATGCTTTCGAATTGCCATGACCTAGACATAAAAACAATACATCAACATTTGGGTTGATGGTGTTGGTGAATTTCAAATCTAATGACCCAACCAAATCTTGATGAACAGCAGCTATTTTATTGCCAGCATTGGATGAACTGTACACAAAATTAATATTCGCTTTTGTGTGGTTTATCAACAATCTTATTAGTTCTCCCGCTGTATAACCAGCGCCTCCAATAATTCCTATTTCTAACATAATTAGTTGTTTACTTGTTGATAGATTTTGTTTTGATTGCCAAGAATTTTGATGAATCCTTTCGCTTCTTCAGCAGTCCAGCCTTTATTCATTTCGCCATAACTACCGAACTTCGCATTCATTAAATCGTGTTTTGATACTATGCCTTCTAAAGTAAAATGATAGGGTTTTAGCGCTACCATTACATCGCCAGAAACTTTGTCTTGACTACTTTGTAAAAAAGCTTCCATGTCTCTCATTACAGGGTCTAAATATTGCCCTTCGTGTAAATGCATTCCGTAGAAACTTGCTAAATATTCTTTGTGTTGCAGTTGCCATTTCGTTAGGGTGTGCTTTTCTAACAAGTGATGCGCTTTAATTGTTATTAATGCTGCAGCAGCTTCAAAACCTACCCTACCCTTAATACCCACAATAGTATCGCCTACATGAATATCTCTTCCAATGGCATAGGTTGATGCTAGCTTATTTAAGATTTCAATATTTAGTTCAGCGTCATTTTCTATGGAATTAATAGCGACCAATTCACCCTTTAAAAAGGTTAGTATTACTTTTTCTTCTTCAGCATGTTTTAATTGCGATGGATAGGCTTCTTCGGGTAATGGTTTTTGAGAGCTAAGTGTTTCTTCGCCCCCAACGCTAGTTCCCCAGAGTCCTTTATTTACCGAGTATTTTGCTTTATCCCAATTCATATCTATTCCATTACTTTTCAGGTAGTCTATTTCTTCCTGTCTAGATAATTTTTGATCTCTTATGGGCGTAATTATTTTAATATTTGGGGCTAAGGTTTGGAAAATCATATCGAACCTTACTTGATCGTTTCCTGCGCCTGTACTGCCGTGAGCAATATATTCGGCATCTATGCTTTTTGCGTATTCTATAATTTCTATGGCTTGTATAATTCTTTCGGCACTTACAGATAAAGGATAAGTATTGTTTTTTAATACATTCCCAAATATTAAATACTTAACTACTTTTTGATAAAAGCTAGCAACAGCATCTATATTTTTATAGGTGGAAACGCCCATTTTATAGGCATTTGCTTCTATAATGTCAATTTCATTTTGTGTGAAACCTCCTGTATTTACGCTAACAGCATGAATATCGTATCCCTGTTTTGCTAGGCTCACCGCACAATAGGAAGTGTCTAAACCTCCACTATATGCAATTACTAATTTTTTTGAGTTGCTCATTATTTTTTATTTTTTAAAAACAGATTTTGTTTAATGCTCTTTAATCTATTAAACACTTTCTCTTTTATTTTTTTTGGTTCGTTTAAATTTTTTGAATTTGGATCGTACAACATACCCGTGCACAGGCACATGCTTTGTTTAGTACGTTGTAAAACATCATAATTTTTACACGTTTGGCAGCCATTCCAAAATGATTGGTCTTCCGTTAGTTCTGAAAAAGTAACAGGTTTATATCCTAACTCGCTATTTAGTTTCATAACAGCTAAGCCTGTAGTAATGCTAAATACCTTAGCATCAGGAAATTTGGTTCTTGAGTGTTCAAATACTTTCTGCTTTATTTGTTTTGCCAAGCCTATATTTCTAAAATCTGGATGGACTATTAAACCAGAGTTTGCTACAAATTTGCCGTGACTCCAAGCTTCTATATAGCAGAAACCAGCGAACGTATCTCCTCCTAGTGCAATAACGGCATTGCCGTTTTTCATTTTGGTGGTAATGTATTCTGGAGTTCGTTTTGCAATACCTGTACCTCTTACTTGAGCAGCTTCTTCAATAGTGCTGCAAATGATTTCCGCATAAATAATATGCGATTTATTAGCAATAACAATTTTCATTGCCTTGAGATTTAGTTGATAAATTTGAGTTTTATGTCGTTTTGCGGATTGAAGAACTGGACGCACCATAGTTCCCTAGAAAAGTAGCCCTTACGGGCGGCGACGGGAAATAAAGAAAATAGACCTCTGGTTGCTACGATTAGCAACTAAAGTGAATGTAAGTATGGAAAGAAATTTAAGCAATGGATAAAAATAATAAATAGAATACTCGTTTTTGTTTTTCGAAGATTAACAAAAACGGCGACGCCTACGCTCAGGTCTAGCGGGCAAAATGGCATCTATTTTATATTTTATAAAAATCATTACGCAAACATATAAAAAAACCATTTAACTAATAATACTTAGAAGCTGTATTTATTTAAAAAAATAGTCACTGCAATTATTATATTCATTTAGAAGCCGTAAACCAAAAGTCGATAAATGCCATAGCTTGTTGTTTATGTTGCCCTTCTGGCCCTTCCCCATTATTTTGTCCACCTCTTCCTCCTCTTCCACCATTTCCGCCAGGGCGTGATCCGCCACCTCGCATATTCGATCCAGATCCTCTTGAAAGATCGTCACTTTTCGATTTTAGATCTTTCATTTTACCGGTTTTTACACCTATAGCTAATTTTGAAAAGTCTGTTTTTAAATTTGCACTAATTCTATTTTTTGGAATTTTTATACGATACTCCAATAGCCCTTTTTCTTCATTGTATGTATACTCACTACACATTAGGTGATTAGTTTCACTACTTCTTAAGTTTACATTTCATAAATTCAATTAATAAACAA